>CAYRHV010000046.1:0-12563 GCA_964424045.1 uncultured Ottowia sp.
AGTGCCGGTGAACGGGAAAACCCGCACACCGAAACCACCCGGCCGGCCCCGATTTGGGGTCGTGCCGGGGGTAGGATTCGACATTGATTCCAATCACCGATCCGAGGAGAGTGCCCATGCTGGGTCTGATGCAGAACCATCCGTTGCTGATTTCGACGCTGCTGGAGTTTGCCGAGCGCCATCACCACGACGGCGAGATCGTCTCGCGCCGCGTGGAAGGGGACATCCACCGCTACACCTACCGCGACCTGGCGCGGCGCTCGCGCCAGCTCGCCAATGCGCTGGACCAGGCGGGCCTGGCGCAGGGCGACCGCGTGGCGACGCTGGCCTGGAACGGCTATCGGCACCTGGAGCTCTATTTCGGCGTTGCCGGCTCCGGCCGCGTGGTGCATACGCTGAATCCGCGCCTGCACCCGGGGCAGCTGGTGTGGATCGTCAACCACGCCGAGGACCAGGTGCTGTGCTTCGACATGAGCTTCCTGCCGCTGGTGCAGGCGGTGCATGCCAAGTGCCCGACGGTGAAGACCTGGGTCGCGCTGTGTGACGCCGACCAGCTGCCGGCCGATTCGGGCATTCCGAACCTCGTGAGCTACGAGGCCTGGATCGGTGGCGCCTCCAGCGACTACGTCTGGCCCCGGTTCGACGAGAACAGCGCCGCCGGCCTGTGCTACACCAGCGGCACCACCGGCGACCCCAAGGGGGCGCTCTACAGCCACCGCTCCACCGTGCTGCACGCCTACGGCGGTGCGCTGCCCGATGCCATGAACCTGTCGGCGCGCGACTCTATGATGCCGGTGGTGCCGATGTTCCACGTCAATGCCTGGGGCCTGCCGTATTCGGCGGCGATGACGGGCTGCAAGGTGGTGTTCCCGGGCCCGGCCATGGACGGCAAGTCGATCTACGAGCTGATGGAGGCCGAGGCCGTCAGCTTTGCCGCTGGCGTGCCCACCATCTGGCAGATGCTGCTGGGCCACGTGCAGGCCGGCAAGCTGAAATTCTCCACGCTCAAGCGCACGGTGATCGGCGGTTCGGCCTGCCCGCCGGCGATGATCGACACCTTCCGCGAGGACTTCGGCGTCGACGTGCTGCACGCCTGGGGCATGACCGAGACCAGCCCGCTGGGCACCGTCAGCACGCTCAAGAACAAGCACCTGAAGCTGCCGCGCGAGCAGCAGCTGGCGCTGCGCGCCAAGCAGGGCCGCGCCATCTTTGGCGTCGACATGCGCATCGTCGGTGACGACGGCAAGCCCCAGCCCTGGGACGGCCACACCTACGGCGACCTGCAGGTGCGCGGGCCCTGGATCATGGACACCTACTTCAAGGGCGAATGCCCGCTGGTGACGGACGAGCACGGGCACCAGTGGTTCCCGACCGGCGACGTGGCGACGATCGACGAGGACGGCTTCATGCAGATCACCGACCGCAGCAAGGACGTGATCAAGTCCGGCGGCGAGTGGATCAGCTCGATCGACATCGAGAACATCGCCGTGGCGCACCCGGCCGTGGCGATGGCCGCCTGCGTCGGCATGCCGCACCCGAAGTGGGATGAGCGCCCGATCGTGGTGGTGGTCAAGAAGCCGGGCGCCGAGCTGACGCGCGAGGAGCTGCTCAAGTTCTACGAAAGCAAGGCGCTGGCCAAGTGGCAGATACCCGACGACGTGGTGTTCGTCGATGCCATCCCGCTGGGCGCCACCGGCAAGATGCAGAAGATGCGGCTGCGCGAGCAGCTCAAGGACTACAAGCTGCCGGGGCTGTGAGGCGCGGGCGCCCGTGCGTCGGGCGCCTGGATCCTCTCAGCCCAGGTATTTGCTTCTGAGGTAGTCCACGTAGGCGCGCGATTCGGGCGAGACGTAGGGCGAGACCAGGCTCAGGGTGTAGAAGGCGGCCAGGCCGGGATCGGCGTCGTCTTCCTCGCGGCCCGGCAGCAGGCGCTCGAAGGTCAGCCAGCAGGTGGTGGTGAAGATCATCTGCAGCGTCAGGATGCGCGCCTGCTCGTCGCTGACCTGCAGCACGCCGGCGGCCGCCAGCTGCCGCACCAGCGCTTGCGCGGCCAGCAGGTCGGCCGCCGTCATGGCCTGGGCGCGCACGCCCAGCGCCGGGTATTCGCGCGCCAGGAAGGCGATGTCGCGGTAGATGAAGCGGTACTCGGCGATGGTCTCGAAGCGCAGGTGCAGCGCGAGCCAGAAGTCGTCGATCGCGTCGATGCCTTCAGTGGCCTCGTTCAGCGCCTCCAGACGCTGCGCGAAGCGGCGGAACAGCCAGGTGACGATCTGCTCCTTGGTGCGGAAGTGGTAGTGCAGGTTGCCGGGGCTGATGCCCAGCTCGGTGGCGATGCGGTGCGTCGAGACCGCCGCCAGGCCGTCGGCGTTGAACAGCGACAGGCAGGCCCGCAGGATGCGTTCACGGGTGGAGCCGGAAGCCATGCCGCGGTGGCGTCGATGGCGTGCTCAGCTGCGCGCGCGCTTGCCGCTGCTCGCCGTCGATCGGCTGGCAGTGGCCTTTTTCGTGGCGGACCGGGCCGTGCGCGGCGCGGGCGGCGTCTTCAAGGCGTCGAGTTCGGCGCGCAGCTGCTCGATCTCCTGCTGCAGGGCCTGCACGGTTTCCGGCTCCGGCCAGCCCAGGCGTTGCAGGGCACCGGCGACGCGCTGGTCGAAGACGTCCTCGAACTTGCGCAGGCCGAAGCTGTCCAGGGCGCTGAAGCCCAGGCCGGGCAGGGCGGACTCGGGCGGCGTGGCGCCGGCCGCCCCCAGGCCAAGCAGGTTCTCGAGCCGGAACGCCTTCAGGCCGGCGCGCAGCAGATCCTCCGGTGTCTGGGGCGGGGTGGTGTCTGCCCCGGTCGTGCCCGGCGCCGGTCGGCTGCTGCGCGCGCGCTCCGGCGCCGCGCCGCCGGCGGTGCGCTTGCGCGCCGGCTCATCCCTTGAAGATGGTTTGCGTGTCATGCCTCGCTCCAGCGTGTGCGGGAAATGATAACGGGGGCCCCAGGGCCCCCGTTGGTCATGTGCCGGATCCGGCTCAGGCGGCCTTGCGGGCGGTGCGGCGCGCCGGGCGGGCGGCCTGGATGCCGCTGGCCTGGGCCTGCTCTTCGACCCGGGCAGCGATCTGCTGCACGCCGGCGAGCACCTGGTCGGCAACCTGGGCCGAGAACTCGATCACCGGCATCTGCAGCGCGATCACGCCGTCGACGAAGGACTGGGCCGGCTGCGAGTCGATGCTCTTCAGTTGCCGCGCGGCGGCGTTGATGCCGTTGGTGGCCGCCTTGGCGACCTGCTCCAGCGCCAGGATGGCGTTGCTGGTGTCGGTCTCGAGGCGCTCGAGCACGAGGTCGTTCCACTTCTGGCGTGCCTGGGCAATCTGCTCGCGCGTCTCGCTGCCGAACAGGGCCGGCTGCATTTCGGGGGCGATGTCCAGCCCGCTGGCCGAGCCGTTCAGGGCGATCTCGACCCCCTTGCGGTAGGTGGCGGCGACGGTCTTGCCGGTGTTGCTGTAGGCATTGACGGTGCGCGTGGCGACCGCGGCGAGGTTCTCGATGGTGTTCGGGGTTTGCTTGCTCATGATGTGTGACTCCTTAAGTGAAGATGGTTTCTGATTGCGATGAGGTGATTGTCCCGGGTAAACCCTAGGGCCTTCAAACCAGAAAGCATCGAAAATTAGGGCAATCGCCCTAATCACTCGAATGCAGGAATGACGGGCCGAGTCTCATGCTTGACACTTTCCTGGGGCGACGCTGAACCAGGCCCCGTGATGCGGCGCGCCCTGCCTGGGGATGGGATGCAAGGCTGAGTGCCGCGGCTCCAGCGCTGCCTGCGCAGCGCTGGACGGCACGAAGAGGGCCCGACTCTGGCGGGCCCGCGCCCTGCAAGGGCGAAGCGCAGCAATAGCTGTCGCTATTGCGAGCATTCGCAACGCCGCAGACCGCCGCAGGCAGGGATGCGCAGCGCGTGAGGGACTGATTCAGCGTTGCCCTAGGGCAAACCCCGTGCAGCGGCGGCCCGGAAATGGGTACGCTGCCGGCTATCGAAATTTCAGCTGGGAGACTTTCATGCGGTTCACTTTGAAGGTGGTGGCGGCCTGCGCGGTGCTGACCTGTGTCGGCGGCGTGCAGGCGCAGCAGGGCGAAACGGTGCGGATCGCCATGATCGAGGGCGTGACGGGCCCGCTGGGCAACGTCGGCACCAACATGCAGAAGAGCCTGCAGTTCCTGTCGCAGAACCTGAACGCGGCGGAGAACCCGGCCGGCGTGAAGTTCGAGATCGTGCCCATGGACAGCAAGAGCTCGCCGCAGGAGGCGCTGAACCTGCTCAAGTCCGCGGTCGACCAGGGCATTCGCTACGTCGCGCAGGGCAACGGCTCGAATGTCGGCATCCCGTTGTCCGATGCCGTGGCCAAGAACAACGCCCGCAACCCGGGCCAGGAGGCGCTCTACCTCAACTATGCTGCGGTGGACCCGGACCTGACCAACAGCAAGTGCAACTACTGGCATTTCAGTTTCGACGGCAACACCTCGATGAAGATGGCGGCGCTGACCAACTTCATGAAGGGCGAGTCCAACATCCACAAGGTCTACCTGAACAACCAGAACTACTCGCACGGCCACCAGGTGGCCAAGTATTTCAAGGAGGGCATGCAGCGCAACCGGCCCGACGTGCAGATCGTCGGCGAGGACTACGTGCCGCTGGCCCAGGTGAAGGACTTCGCGCCCTATGTCGCCAAGATCAAGGCCGCCGGTGCCGACGCGCTGGTCACCGGCAGCTGGGGCCAGGACTTCACCCTGCTGGTGAAGGCGCTGAACGACGCCGGCCTGAACATCCCGATCTACGCCTACTACGCCGGCGTCACCGGCACGCCCACGGCGCTGGGCCAGGGCCAGTACGAGAAGGTCTACCAGATCTCCTACAACCACTCCAACTACACGGGCCGGATGAACGAGCTGATGAAGGCCTTCAAGGCGCAGTACAACGACGACCTGTATGCATTCGCGATGTACAACATGCTGGTCGGTCTGAGCCACGCCATGGCCAAGGCCAAGTCCACCGACCCGGTGCAGGTGGCGGCGGCGCTGTCGGACATTCGCTTCGAGGGCTTCAACGGCGAGTCCCAGATGCGCAAGACCGACCACCAGCTGCAGCAGGGCATGTGGATCTCGCACTGGCAGAAGGTGGACGCGAAGAACCCCTACAGCGTCGAGAACTCCGGCTACACGTTCGCCCCGGTGCAGTATCTCGAGCCGTACATCGCCAGCACGCCGACGACCTGCCAGATGAAGCGCCCGGGCTGACCGGCCAGTCGCGCTGAACGCCGGCGGATGACGCGAGTCGCCGACCGGCGTTGTCTTTGCCCCCGCGCCTGGCCGGCTGAAAGACCTGGATGGAGTTCTTCACCATATCGCTGCTCAACGGGCTGAGCTACGGCCTGCTGCTGTTCATGCTCAGCTCGGGCCTGACGCTGATCTTCAGCATGATGGGTGTGCTGAACTTCGCCCACGCCAGCTTCTACATGCTGGGCGCCTACCTGGCCTTCATGGTCTCGGGCCAGGTCGGCTACTGGGCGGCGCTGGTGATCGCGCCGGTGCTGGTCGGCCTGCTGGGCGCGGCCTTCGAGCAGGTGTGCCTGCGGCGCGTGCACCGCTTCGGGCACGTGCCGGAGTTGCTGGTGACCTTCGGCCTGTCCTACCTGGTGCTGGAGGTGGTGCAGCTGATCTGGGGCCGCGCCGTGGTGCCGTACGGCCTGCCGCCGGAGCTGCAGGGGCCGCTGTTCTCGATCTACGGCACCCAGTTTCCGAAGTCGCGCGCCTTCATCATGCTGGTGGCGGTGCTGATGCTGGTGTCGATCTGGCTGCTGCTGACGCGCACCCGCATCGGCCACGTGATTCAGGCGGCGCTGACGCATCCGGACATGGTGGAGGCGCTCGGGCACAACGTGCCGCGCGTCTTCATGGGCGTGTTCGGCGGCGGCGCGGCACTGGCCGGCCTGGCGGGCGTCGTCGGCGGCAACACCTATGTGACCGAGCCGGCGATGGCCGATGCCGTGGGCCCGATCATCTTCGTGGTGGTGGTGGTGGGCGGCATGGGCTCGCTGGCGGGCGCCTTCGTCGCGTCGCTGCTGATCGGCGTGCTGCAGACCTTTGCCGTGGCGATCGACCATTCGCTGGCCGACCTGCTGGCGGCGCTGGGCCTGCCGGTGGCGGCCGGCGGCGGGCTGGGCCAGGTGCTGCGCCTCACGGTGGCGCAGGTGGCGCCGCTGCTGCCCTACCTGCTGATGGTGCTGATCCTGATCTTCCGCCCGCGCGGCCTGCTGGGGACGCGGGAGGGCTGACGCATGGGTGGCACCGCCAATCGCCGACTCCCGCCGCGCACCCTGCTGGCCTGGGGCGGCTATGCCCTGGTGCTGGCGCTGGCGCCGCTGGTGCTGCGCAGCAGCCTGTGGCTGAACATGCTGTCGCAGATGGGCTGCCTGATCATCATCTGCCTGTCCTACAACATGAAGCTGGGCCAGGGCGGCATGCTGAGCTTCGGGCACGCGGTCTACACCGGCCTGGGCGGCTTCGGGGCCGTGTTCGCGGTCAACTACGCGGAAGCCCGCGGCATCGCCTTTCCGCTGGTGCTGGTGCCGGTCGTTGGCGGGCTGATGGGGGCCCTGGTGGCGGTGCCGCTGGGCCATGTCTCGACCAAGAAGGCGGGCACCACCTTCGCCATGATCTCGCTTGGCGTCGGGCAGCTGGTCGCCGCCTTTGCCGTCATGCTGCCCGAGGTGTTTGGCGGCGATGCCGGGCTGTCGATGGACCGCACCTACGGCCAGCCGTTCTTCGGCCTGACTTTCGGGCCCCAGATCCAGGTCTATGGGCTGATCGCCGTCTACTGCTTCATCTGCACGGTGCTGATGTATGCCTTCACCGGGACGCCGCTGGGCCGCATGCTGAACGCGGTGCGCGACAACCCGGAGCGGGTCGAGTTCATCGGCTACAACACGCAGCGCGTGCGCTGGTATGCCTTCATCCTGTCGGGCTTCTTTGCCGGCATCGGCGGCGCGCTGACGGCGATCAACTTCGAGATCGTCAACGCCATGGATGCGCTGAGCCTGATGAGCTCGGGCGCCTACCTGCTGTTCACCTTCCTGGGCGGCGCCACGCTGTTCTTCGGGCCCATCATCGGCGCCGTGCTGATGGTGCTGGCCTCGGTGCTGCTGTCGGACCTGACCTCGGCCTGGCTGCTCTACCTGGGCCTGGCCTTCCTGCTGATGGTGATGTATGCGCCCGGCGGTGTCGCCAGCCTGATCATGGCCAACGTGCAGATGGCGCGCGCCGGCAAGCTGGGTCGGTTCTGGGGCCTTTATGGCGGCCTGCTGGCGACCGGCGCGGTCCTGCTGCTGGGCGTGTCGCTGCTGATCGAGATGATCTACCACCGCCAGCTGAATGCCGCCATGGGGCCGCACATCCGCTACCTGGGCACGCAGGTCGACACCTCGTCGGCCACGGCCTGGCTCGGCGCCCTGGCGGTGGCGCTGCTGGGGGGCGCGCTGCTGGACCAGGTGCGCCGGCGCTTCAGCCGGGCCTGGGGCCGGGCGCAGGAGGAAATCGTGGCGGCGACGCAGGCCCGGGGGCGAGCGGCATGAGCTACGCGCTCGAGCTGCGCGAGCTGCGCAAGGACTTCGGCCGCACCCAGATCATCCGCGGCGCCAGCCTGGCGGTGGCGCCGGGCGAGCGGGTGGCCGTGATCGGGCCGAACGGGGCCGGCAAGTCGACCCTGTTCAACCTGATCAGCGGCCGGCTGCTGCCCACCAGCGGCGAGGTGCTGCTGCACGGGGTGCGCATCGACGGCCGCAAGCCGTACGAGATCAACCGCATGGGGCTGTCGCGCAGCTTCCAGATCACCAACATCTTCCCGCGCCTGAGCGTGTTCGAGAACCTGCGCTGCGCGGTGCTGTGGAGCCTGGGCTATCGCTACACCTTCCTGCGCTTCCTGTCGCGCCTGCACGATGCCAACGACCGCGCCGAGCAGCTGCTGCACCTGGTCGGCCTGGCGGCACGGCGCGAGGTGCTGGCGATGAACCTGACCTATGCCGAGCAGCGCGCGCTGGAGATCGGCATCACCATCGCCGGCGGTGCCGACGTGATCCTGCTGGACGAGCCGACGGCGGGCATGAGCAGCACCGAAACCGCGCATTTCATCAAGCTGATCCGCGAGGTCACGGAGGGCAGGACGCTGCTGACGGTCGAGCACGACATGGGGGTGGTGTTCGGTCTTGCCGACAAGATCGCCGTGGTCGTGTATGGCGAGGTGATCGCCTTCGACACGCCCGAGCGCGTGCGCGCCGACGCGCGCGTGCAGGAGGCCTACCTGGGCTCGCCCGTGGCACTGGCGCAGGAAGGGGGGTCCTGATGCTCGAGGTGCGGGACCTGCATGCCTACTATGGCAAGAGCCATGTGCTGCACGGCGTGGGCTTTCGGGTCGAGCCGGGCCAGATCGTCGCGCTGCTGGGGCGCAACGGCTCGGGCCGCTCCACCACCGCCAAGGCCATCATGGGCCTGGTGCACTGGGAGGGCCGGATCGAGTGGAACGGGCGCAGTCTGGCCGGCTGCAAGACGCACGACATTGCCCACCTGGGCATCGGCTACGTGCCCGAGAGCCGCGACATCTTTCCCGGCCTGACGGTGCACCAGAACCTGTTGCTGGGCCAGAAGGGCAGCGGCCGCGGCAGCCGCTGGGGCTTCGACGACATGTATGCGCTGTTTCCGCGCCTGCAGGAGCGCCAGCACGCGCCGGCCGGCGTGCTCTCGGGCGGCGAGCAACAGATGCTGACCCTGTGCCGCACGCTGATGGGCGATCCGAGCCTGATCATCATCGACGAGCCGACCGAGGGCCTGGCACCGAAGATCGTCGAGCAGGTGGGCCAGTACCTGCAGGCGCTGCGCGAGCGCGGCATCTCGGTGCTGCTGATCGAGCAGAAGCTGACCATCGCCATGCACATCTCGGATCGGGCCCTGGTGATGGGTCACGGCAGCATCGTGTTCGACGGCACGCCCGAGGAGCTGCGCGCCGATGCCGCGGTGCGCAAGGAGTGGCTGGAGGTCTGAAGCGCTGAAGCCCTGGCCGCGTCCCACCAGCGACAGCGCCGGTCCGCGCGCCTGGGGAAACTGACTACACTAAAAATACTTGGCACCCTGGGTGCATGGCGCCCGGCGACGTGCCGCTTGTGCCCCCTTTCATGCAGGAGATCCCATGACGGCCGACTACAAGGTTCAGGGCGACGTCGCCCTCATCACGCTGGACAACCCGCCCGTGAACGGCCTGGGCCATGCGACACGGCTGGGGATCACCTCGGGCCTGGAGCGGGCGAACGCCGATCCGGCCGTGACCGCCATCGTCATCACCGGCGCCGGCAAGGCCTTTTCCGGCGGCGCCGACATCCGCGAGTTCGGCTCGCCCAAGGCGCTGCAGGAGCCGAACCTGGGTTCGGTGATCGGGGCGCTCGAGCATTCGCCCAAGCCGGTGGTGGCCGCGATCCACAGCGTCGCCATGGGCGGTGGCCTGGAGCTGGCGCTCGGCTGCCACTACCGCGTGGCGGCGCCGGGGGCGTTGATCGCGCTGCCCGAGGTCAAGCTCGGCATCCTGCCCGGTGCCGGCGGCACGCAGCGCCTGCCGCGGGTGCTGGGGGTGGAGACGGCGCTCAACATGATCGTCAGCGGCGAGTCGGTGAAGAGCGAGATGCTGGGCAGCCTGCCGGGCCAGAAGCTGTTCGACCGCATGGCGGCGTCGATTGATTCGCTGCTGGACGAGGCGCTGGCCTTTGCCCGCGAGGCGGGCGCCCGGCATGCCGCGGGCGAGCCGCTGCCGCTGGTGCGCAACCTGCCCTGCAGGCACCCGCAGGGCGACGCCTACTTCCAGTTCGCGCGCAACATGGTGCGCGGCATGGCGAAGAACCTGCCGGCGCCGGCGCGCTGCGTGGATGCGGTCGAGGCGGCGACGCGCAAGAAGTTCGATGCCGGCCTGGCGACCGAGCGCGAGATCTTCATCGGCCTGATGAACACGCCCGAGAGCGCCGCGCTGCGCCACGTCTTCTTTGCCGAGCGCGCGGCCAGCAAGATCCCGGACGTCGGGCCGGAGGTCCAGCCGCGCGAGGTGCGCCAGGTGGCGGTGATCGGCGCCGGCACCATGGGCGGTGGCATCACGATGAACTTCCTCTCGGCCGGCATCCCGGTGACGATCCTGGAGATGAAGCAGGAGGCGCTGAACCGTGGCGTCGAGGCCATCAGCAAGAACTACGAGGCGCGCGTCAGGAAGGGCAAGCTCAAGCAGGAGAAGTACGAGCAGTGCATGAGCCTGCTGAAGACCACCCTGAGCTACGACGACCTGAAGGACGCCGACCTCGTCATCGAGGCGGTGTTCGAAGAAATGGGCGTCAAGGAGCAGGTGTTCCGCAAGCTCGACGAGATTGCCCGGCCGGGCGCCATCCTGGCCAGCAACACCTCGACCCTGGACGTGGACCGGATCGCCGGCTTCACCCAGCGTCCGCAGGACGTGGTCGGCATGCACTTCTTCAGCCCGGCCAACGTGATGAAGCTGCTGGAGGTGGTGCGCGGCGCCCGCACGGGCAAGGACGTGCTGGCCACCGTGATGCAGATCGCCAAAAAGATCCGCAAGACGGCGGTGGTCTCGGGCGTCTGCGACGGCTTCATCGGCAACCGCATGATCGAGCGCTACAGCCAGCAGGCCGGCTTCCTGCTGGACGAAGGCTGCACGCCGCAGCAGGTGGACCGGGCGATCGAGAAATTCGGCTTTGCCATGGGCCCGTTCCGCATGGGCGACCTGGCCGGCAACGACATCGGCTGGGCGATCCGCAAGCGCCGCTACGTTGAAAAACCGGACATGAAGTACAGCAAGACCGCCGACCTGCTGTGCGAGCTGGGGCGCTTCGGCCAGAAGACCGGCGCCGGCTGGTACGACTACCAGCCCGGCAAGCGCAACGCCATCCCGAGCCCGCTGGTGGAGGACATGATCGCCAGGCACCGCGAGGGCCTGGGCATCACCGCGCGCAGGATCAGCGACGAGGAGATCGTGCAGCGCCTGGTCTATGCGCTGGTGAACGAGGGCGCGCACATCCTGGAGGATGGCATTGCCAGCAAGGCCAGCGACATCGACATGGTGTATCTGACCGGCTACGGCTTCCCGTTCTGGCGTGGTGGCCCGATGAAGTATGCGGACCAGGTCGGCCTGTTCAACGTCGCCGAAGCCATGAAGCGTTTTGCCCGCAACCCGCTCGACGACGCGGCCTTCTGGCAGCCGGCGCCGCTGCTGCAGAAGCTGGTCGACGAAGGCCGGACTTTCAACGGATGACGCCGCCGGGCCACCGACCGGGCCGCGCCACAAGCCATCGCACCAGGAGCCATTCATGACATCCGCCGTAATCGTATCGACCGCCCGCACGCCGCTCGCCAAGAGCTGGAAGGGCGCCTTCAACATGACGCATGGCGCCACCCTGGGCGGCCATGTGGTGCAGCAGGCCCTGCAGCGCGCCGGCATCGAGGCCGGCGAGGTCGAGGACGTGCTGATGGGCTGCGCCAACCCCGAGGGCGCCACCGGCATGAACATCGCGCGCCAGATCGCGCTCATGGCCGGCTGCCCGGTCACCACCTCGGGCGTCACCGTGAACCGCTTCTGCTCCTCGGGGTTGCAGACCATCGCGCTGGCCGCGCAGCGCATCATCGCCGGCGAGGCCGAGGTGTTCGTGGCCGGCGGTGTGGAAAGCATCTCCTGCGTGCAGCAGGAAATGAACATGCACATGATCTTCGACCCGGCGCTGCAGCAGAAGAAGCCCGAGATCTACTGGAGCATGCTGCAGACCGCCGAACAGGTGGCCAAGCGCTACGGCATCGGGCGCGATGCCATGGACGAATACGGCGCCGCCAGCCAGCAAAAGGCCTGCGCGGCGCAGGCGGCGGGCCGGTTCACCGACGAGATCGCCCCCATCACCGTCACCATGGGCGTGGCCGATCCGAAGCTGGGCCTGCGCACCCGGGAAGTCACCGCGAGCCAGGACGAGGGCCTGCGCGAGGGCACGACCAAGGAAGGCATCAGCGGCATCAAGCCGGCGCTGCCCGGCGGCCTGATCGCGGCCGGCAACGCGAGCCAGTTCTCCGACGGCGCCGGCGCCTGCGTGGTGGTGAGCGAAGACTACGCCAGTCGCCGCAACCTCAAGCCGCTGGGCCGCTTCCTGGGCTTTGCCGTGGCCGGCTGCGAGCCCGACGAAATGGGCATTGGCCCGGTGTTCGCCGTGCCCAAGGTGCTGAATCGGCTGGGCCTGAAGGTGGATGACATCGACCTGTGGGAGCTCAACGAGGCCTTTGCCGTGCAGGTGATCTACTGCTGCGACCAGCTGGGCATCCCGGCGGATCGGCTCAACGTCAACGGCGGCGCCATCGCCGTCGGCCACCCCTACGGCGTGACGGGCCAGCGCCTGACCGGCCACGCCCTGATCGAGGGCAAGCGCCGCGGTGCGAAGCGCGTCTGCGTGACGATGTGCATCGGCGGTGGCATGGGCGCGGCCGGGGTGTTCGAGGTGCTGTGAGC
>CAYRHV010000047.1:0-12490 GCA_964424045.1 uncultured Ottowia sp.
AACGGCGGCTGCCCGAAGGAGACGCCGGCCATGAACGTCAACCGCCTGTGCGGCTCGGGCCTGCAGGCCATCGTCAGCGCCAGCCAGTCGATCCTGCTGGGCGACTGCGACATCGCCATCGGCGGCGGCGCCGAGAACATGAGCCGCGCGCCCTACGCCAGCCTGGCGACGCGCTTCGGCGCCCGCATGGGCGACACCAAGATGGTGGACATGATGGTGGGCGCCCTGCACGACCCCTTCCACACCATCCACATGGGCGTGACGGCCGAGAACGTGGCCCAGGAGCACCACATCACGCGCGAGGAGCAGGACGCACTGGCGCTGGAGAGCCACCACCGCGCCGAACGCGCCTGGGCCGAAGGCCGCTTTGCCGGCCAGATCCTGCCCATCATGCTGAAGTCGCGCAAGGGCGAGGTCGCGTTCGACAAGGACGAGCACTTCCGTGCCGGCGCCAAGCTGGAGGACTTCCAGAAGATGAAGCCGGTGTTCGTAAAGGAGAACGGCACCGTCACCGCCGGCAACGCCTCGGGCATCAACGACGCCGCCGCCGCGGTGCTGCTGATGGAAGCGGGCGTGGCCAAGGCGCGCGGCATCCAGCCGCTGGGTCGCCTAGTGGGCTACGCGCACGCCGGGGTCGAACCCAAGACCATGGGCATCGGCCCGGTGCCGGCAACACAGCTGCTGCTCAAGAAGCTGGGCATGACGATCGACCAGATGGACGTGATCGAGGCCAACGAGGCATTCGCGGCCCAGGCCTGCGCCGTCACCAAGGGACTCGGCGCCGACCCGGCCAAGGTGAACCCGAACGGCTCCGGCATCTCGCTCGGCCACCCGATCGGCGCCACCGGCGCGCTGATCACCGTGAAGGCGCTCTACGAGCTCCAGCGCATCCAGGGCAGGTACGCCCTGGTCACCATGTGCATCGGCGGCGGCCAGGGTATTGCGGCGATCTACGAGCGGATGTAAGCGGACGCCTACCTCTCTGAACCAGCGGACGGTGTCCGCTGATTTTCAGGTTTGCCTGAATAGTGGGGCGAGATTGTCTAAAAGGGGATGTCGATGGCATCCCCTGTTTAGGCGACCGAGGGCGCAAGATGCGAAGTCGTCCAATTCTTGTTAGACCCTCTTCCCACGTATTTAGTCAACAGGTATTGATCTATGGACATCAAAGACATTGTTGGCCTAAGCAAGCCACTTACCCGCTTGATTGAAGTAATTTCGCAAGGCATCGGCGCAGTCTCCGCACCATACCTAGTTAGAAAGAATGCTGAGGCTAAAGCCCACGAAATTCGAGTCATATCATCAACATTAAAAGAAGTGGCTGAGCAGCATCAACTTCCTGTTGTTTTTAAAAATGACCAAGTAGAAATTTGGCAAAAGCCAGAAGATAAGACTTTAATTTTAGAGCCAACCGACAATAAGGAGAGAGCTACTCAGCGTGTCGATTACAAGGAACGCAAGCGCCAACACAATGTGGAGAGCATCACTTCAGTTGCTGCCATAGAATTACAACACGAAACGGATGTTCCAGACGAAAGACCGGACGAAGATTGGATAAATCGATTTTTTTACGCAGCCGAGGATGTCTCGTCAGAGCAAATGCAGGAGTTGTGGGGACGAATCCTCTCGGGAGAGATAAAGAAGCCCGGCAGTTATTCGTTAAAGACACTCGACTTTGTAAGAAATCTGACTAAAAAGGATGCAGCGCTTCTTGAGTTCGTGTCGAGGCTGGCAATCACATATAACGAATCAACCATTCTGGCAACCAATGACAAAGAGTGGCTCAAGAACCAAAGGAATATTTACCCAGGCCATCACTTCGCCATTGGCGAGTTGGGGGCAATGTATCCTACCGATTTGCAGATTCGTATTTTTGTAGAGCCCTCCATCCAGCAGGTTGTATTTATTTCTGGCGGATTGATTCTCATTGTGGATCGAGGCTCAATAACAGGAGAAATTCAGTTGCCCGTATGGAAATTTACTAGCATCGGGCAGGAACTATTGCAGCTTACGCCACCGGATGGTGACGAGGCTTATCTTGAGAACTTAGGTCGCTTCTTTGTTTCAAAAAACGCCACAGCTAAGTTAGCACAAATTTTAGAACATATTCCAGGCGGTCAGATCCGATACAGCCATATGCGAGATATCACGCCGGAAGCGTCGGCACCCGACCAGAAAGTCTAACGATTCATTCAAGCCGACGCCGCTTCGCGGCGTAGCTTAATTCAGGCGTTAGGCCTCCCGAACAGAAGCTTCCAGCTTCAAACAAGGAAACCCCATAGCTTCACGCACACGCTCGGGTTCCACCCAAGCCGCGCGTCAGACCGGGGAAATTGGTGTTACGGCTCCGGTGGTCGTGGCTCACCGAGTTGCCCGATGAGCTTGGCAGACCCTACCTTATCGGCCCGCAGCCCTTTGCTGAGGCCGATCAGCACCGGCGCGGTGCTCGCGGCTCAGCTGATACGGTTTCGCATTCAAAATGACAAGTGACTGGTCTGGTCATCCGTCATGTCGGCGTCAGCCGGCGTCATTTGTCATATTCCTGAACGCGACCCGGATCACTCACTGCACCCAGGGCTGCACCTGCACCATCGCCGCATCATCGGCGTGCTCGACCAGCATCTGGCGCACGCGGTCCTGCCACAGCTCGCCGAAGCGCTGCAGCTGCTCGGGGCTGGCCTGACCGCTCACCGCCAACGGGATCAGGCCGCGCATCTCGCTCGACCAAGGCACGACCGAGGCGTCGAGCTCCACCTGCACCGCGGCGCCGGTGTCCTGGCGCCGGAAGCCCATGGCACCGGGCACGGGCTGCTCGAAGCGCAGCAGCTCGTTGCGGCCGAAACGCCCGCCGATGCCGTGAAAGCCGGTTTCCGGCGCCGCGCCGGTGACGAGCTGGGCCACGCTGGCCATGACGCCGGTGGCGCCGGCATCGCGCGCGTCCGCCATGTAAACCTCGATCTGGCCGCGCACCGGCAAGTCGTCGCCATACAGTGCGCGCAGCGCATGCAGCGTCATCAGCCACGTGCCTGCCACCGTGGGGCATGAATGGCCGGCCAGGCGCACCGCATCGACGTAGTGATATTCCATCAGGCCCTGCTGCGCCGCGCCCAGGAACTGCGCCAGCGGATCGCGCAGCGTCACGCTCGGGGCGTCGGCATAGAAGCTCGGGAAGGACGGGGCTCGGTTCTCGGTGTTCATGGTTGGGTTCTCGGACGATTGATGCGGCTTCGCTTTCACGATGACGAGTGACCTCGCTGCGCTTCGATGACAAATGACGGGTCGGGTCATTCGTCATGCCGGCGCCAGCCGGTGTCATTTGTCATGCGCTCCAACGCAAACGGGTCTGCTGGGCATTATTCGAAAGAACGCTTGCCCCGGATGCCGGCAAGGTCGGGACGAGTCAGGGCAGGCCCGGCAGCGGCGCTTCGTCCAGGCCGGCGCAACCGCTGGCGCCGTCGGTGCGCGGGCGCAGGAACACCGGCAACATCTGCGCGCTCTGCACGACAAAGGCGGCGCACCACAGCAGCGCCGCCAGGCCCATCAGCAACTCGGCCGACCCGGCGTAGGCGGCGGCGCGCAGCAACGCGGCAACGACCAGCAGCGCCGCGCCCCAGGGCACCCAGGCGCGGCCGTCCTTCTCCAGGCCGCTGTGGGTGTAGCCGGCGATGCAGATCACGACGTAGATCGCCAGGCCGAGCGCCCCCACGGTGAGCACATGCAGGCCGGCGTTGGCACTGAAGGCGCCGCCCAGCAGGCCGACGCCGATCAGCGCGTAGCCGGCCGCCATCAGCGCGTAGACCGCATACAGCATGGCCGGCCAGCGCCGCATCAGCGGCCGGCCCACGTGCCAGTCGTTCAGCAGCCCCAGCAGCGCGGCGGCGGCGGCCAGCGCCAGCCAGGCGCTGACGCGCCCGCCCGGCTGCCAGAACTCGGCCGCCGTGAACAGCCCGATCGCCAGCAGCGCCAGGTTGCGCCGCGGCGGCCGCGCCAGATAGGGGTCGCGCTCTTCGCCCTCGCGCGCCACCACCTCGTCGATGCTGGCATTGACGATGCTCATCGAGACGCGGCTCAGGGCGATCACGATCAGTGCCATCCAGGCGCCCAGCAGCGCATGCAGCCAGCGCATCGGGGCCACGCCGCGCAGGGCGTCGACGTAAAAGCCGGCGCCCAGCAGCGCCAGCGCCGCCAGCGCCCACAGGAAGGAGACGTGGCGCCGGTCCGGGTCGCGCCACAGGCGCGGCGCCAGCAGCGCCATCAGGCCGAGCAGCAGGGCGAGCTGCGCCAGCCCCGCCAGCAGCAGGCCGGCGCGCGGCCACCAGCCGCTGGCCCAGAAGCCCAGGCGCGCCAGCAGCCAGAGCGCGACCAGCACGCGCACCGGCGCCGACGCGAAGGCCGGGGTGCGGGTGAACTCGGGCACCGAGGTCAGCACGAAGCCGGCCGCCGCGGCCATCGCAAAACCCAGCAGCAGCTCGTGCGCATGCCAGACGAAGGGCCCGCCGGGCACCGCAGGCAGCGGCCAGCCCAGCAGCAGGAAGCCGGCCCACAGCGCCATCAGCAGCCAGGCCGACAGCGCCGCCAGGCCGAAGAAGGGCCGGAACGGGCACAGCCAGAGCGGGTGCGCGAGCGACCAGGGCCACGCCCGCGGACCGGCTGCGGCAGCGCTCACAGCGGCACCTCGCAGCCGTGGCTCGGCGCGCGCTCGGCCGCGGCAATGGCCTGGCCGGTGCTGAGGTCGCCGGGCGGGAGCGCGTGGGCGGGCGCTGCAGCCGGCAGCTCGGGCAGCTCGAAGGCTTCGCGCACGGCGGGCTGAGCCAGCATCAGCGCGGTCTGGCGGTGTACCCAGGCGTCGTCGCGGCGCGCCGCCGGCAGCGCCAGGTCGAGCTGCCAGCGCATGCGCGCCGGGCTGCCCGCCAGCAAGAGCACCTGGTCGGCCAGCTGCACCGCCTCCATCAGGTCGTGCGTGATCATCAGCACCGCCAAGCCGCGGCGCGCCTGCTCGGCCAGCAGCAGGCGGTGCATCTGCTGGCGCAGGCCGATGTCGAGCGCCGAAAACGGCTCGTCCAGCAGCAGCAGGTCGGGCTGCAGCACCAGCGCGCGCGCCAGGGCCGCGCGCCCCTGCATGCCGCCCGACAACTGGGGCGGGAACTGCGCCAGCGCCAGGTCGTCCAGGCCCATGGCGTGGCCCATGGCCCGTGCCGCCGCCAGGCGCTCGGCGCGGCCCACGCGGCGTGCCTTCAGGCCCAGCGCGATGTTGTCGAGCGCGGTCTTCCAGGGCAGCAGCTGGGGCTGCTGGAACAGCATGGCGGTGCGCGCGAAGCCGTTCTCGATGCGGCCCTCGCGCAGCGTCAGCAGGTCGGCGCACAGGAGCAGCAGGGTGCTCTTGCCGCTGCCCGACGGGCCCACCAGCGCCAGCGTGCGCCCGGCCGACAGCACCAGGTCGATGTGCTCCAGCACCTCGCGCGGTCCGAAGGCGTGCGCCAGGCCGGTGACGCGCAGCTCGGGCCCAGGGATTAAGGCAGGTGTCATGAGGCGCCGCCCTCCGCCGTACCGTCGTCGCGCCAGCGCTCGACCTCGCGCTTGATCGGCTCCAGCAGCAGATATTCCAGAGCCAGCAGCACCAGCACCACGGCGCCGATCCAGGCCAGCGTGGCCGGCATGTCGAGCTGGGCGCGGCTGGTGGCGAGCTGCGCGCCGACGCCGGTGTCGGACGACAGCAGCTCGGCCATCACCACCACCTTCCAGCTGCTGCCCAGGGCCACGATCCAGGCCGGGAACAGGTAGGAGACGACGTGCGGCAGGTAGACGTCGAGCACGCGCATGGGCCAGGGCAGCTCGAAGACGCGCGCCAGATCGCGCCAGTGCTGGTCCAGCGTGCGCGCGCCCTGCATGCCGCCGACGAAGACGATCGGGAAGCAGGCGATGAAGACGGTGAACACCGGCGTGCCGTCGCCGGTGCCGAACCACAGCATGGCCAGCACCAGCCAGGCGATCGGCGGCGTGCCCAGCAGCACCGTGACCCAGGGCCGCGCCATCATCGAGGCCGTCATCGACACGCCGGCGGCGACGCCCAGCGCGCTGCCGGCCACGACCGCCAGCGCCAGCCCGATGAAGGCGCGCCGCGCCGTCACCCCCAGCGCCGCCCACAGCTCGCCGCCGCCGCCCTCGGCCCAGTGCCGCAGCGTGGCGGCCGTCTCCAGCGGCGTCGGCAGCACCAGCGGGCCGTAGACGGCGGCCAGCGCCTCCCACAGCGCCACCATCAGCAGCAGGCTGGCGATCGCGCCCCAGCCGCCCCAGAGGTAGCGTGGAATGCCGAGCAGCCAGGTCCTGAGCAGCGCCATGAACCCCGAACAGGCTCAGCCGTAGAACGCGGCGTCGGGCAGCTTGCCGCCGACCAGGCCGGGCTGGCCGTCGAGCAGCAGCTGGTAGAAGAATTCGAGCTCGGCGCGCGCCTCGGCCGCCGGCACCGCCTGCATCGTGGCCTGCGTGGCGCGCACGGCGTCGGCCACGCCCTCGGGCGTCAGCATGTCGATGTAGCGTGCTGCCATCTCGCCGCAGGCCTCGGGTTCGGCCTGGCACCAGGCCAGTGCCTCGGCATGGGCGCGCTCGAAGCGCGCCAGCAGCGCAGCATCGCCCGCCACCCCCTTCAGGGCCGCGATGCCGGCCTGCGGAATGCGCGGGGGCCGGTCGAGCAGGCGGCCCCATTCCTGCTGCAGGTCGACGCTGCGGTAGAGCTCGGGCGCGATCACCTTGGCCGGGAAGGCGTGGCTCTTGCGCAGGCCCATCGAGACTGCCGGCTCGGCCAGCAGCGCGTGGTCGGCGCGGCGCGTGATGAGCAGCTGCATGGCGTCGATCGGCGAGGCCACGTAGCGCAGCTTGATGTCCTGCCCCAGCATCAGCCCCTCGCGCTCGCACAGCAGGCGAAACACGATCTCCGGCATGTCGCCGCGAAACGGCATCACCACTTCCTTGCCGCGGTAGTCGGCCAGGGTCTTGAGGTCCGGGTCGCGCGAGACCATCCACAGCAGACCCCAGGTGCTGATGTCCAGCAGCTTGAGCGGCACGCCGCGGTTGTAGAGGTTGGCCGCGACGTTGCTCGGCATGGCGACGAAGTCGGCCGACTGCTCGATCGCCAGCGCGCGCAGCTGGTCCGGGTTCTTCCAGCTCGTGAACGTCACCTCGTCCGCCACGTCGGCCAGCGCCTGGCTGTCGGCGATGCGCATCAGCGGATACGAGACCAGGGCGAACGGGCCCGACAGCACCAGCTTGCTGCGCCGCTCGGGCGCGGGCTGGGCATGCAGCGCCGGCGCCAGCGCCAGGCCGAGCGCGCCGGCCCCGGCGGCGAGCAGGCGGCGGCGCCTGGAGTCGGCAGGCTTGAAGTCGGGCATGTTCAGAATCTTCCTTCCCAGCTCACGCGCAGGCTGCGACCCGGCGCGCGCGGCTCGGTGCCAGGCCGGCCTTCGGCCAGGTGTTCGTGGTAGCGCTTGTCACCCAGGTTCATGATCGCGATGCGCAGCGACTGCTCGGGCCGATAGTGCCACGTGGCGCCGACATCGACCACGCCATAGCCGGCGGTAGGGTCTTCGCTGCCGCGCGTGAACAGGGTGGCAACCCGATTTTGCCGCTTCACCAGCAGGGCCCGCGCGTCCAGCGTCCAGCGCGGCGCGACGTGCCCTTCCCAGCCCAGCACCAGGGCATCGGCCGGCATCTGGAACAGGGGTTCGTCGAGGTCGCCGTTGGTGCCGCGCACGCGCGAATACGAGGCACTCAGCCAGTGGTTCGGATGCACGCGCCAGCGCACCCAGGCATCGGCGCCCGTCAGCGTGGCATGGCCCAGGTTCACGGTCTGCTTGCAGGCTGCGGCCATGGCCGGGCCGCAGGCCGCCGCGGCCTCGGCGCCGCTGAGCTGCATGCCGGTGATGTAGTGGCTGATGCGGTTGCGCCACAGGGCGACGCCGTATTGCAGCGCGTCCGATTCGCCCTTCAGGCCGAGCTCGAACTGGGTCGCCTTCTCGGGCGCGATCTGCGGGCTGCCGGCCCAGTAGAAGCCGTCCTGGCGCGGCCCGTTCTGGTAGCGCTCGCGCATGTCGGCGGCGCGAAAGCCGCGCGACACGCTGGCATACGGCCGCAGCAACGGCGTGACCTCGTACAGCACGCCCACGCTGCCCGACAACGCGCTGTCGCTGCGATCGATACCGGACGTGATGCTGCCGTTGTTCAGCGCGGCGGCGCGCCCGCGCACGGTGTCGTGGCGCAGGCCGGCCAGCACCTTGAGCGCACCGAACTGCATGTCGTCCTGCACGTAGAAGCCCAGCGCGCGCAGGCGCCCGTCGGTGAACGGCTTGTTGGGCTGCAGCACGTTGAACGCCGGCGGCGCGGCGGCGAAGCTGTCCGGGTCGGCGCTCATCTGCCAGGCGTTGACGCCAAATGACAGCAGGTGCTGCGGGTGCGCCAGCCATTCGGCCCGGGCGTCCAGTCCGTTGGTGACGAAGCCGACGTCGGTGATCGAGATGTCCCGACCCAGGCCGTCGGCCCAGCCGTTGACCTGGCGCTTCATCTCCTGGCGATAGACGCGCACGTCCAGGCCCAGCGGCTGCGCCGGGCTGGCGCTGCGGTTGTAGCCCAGCTCGTACAGGGTGCGCGACTGCCTGGGCGAGTGAATCGTCAGGCTGCCGACGGCCGGCACCGGGTGCGGCCGGGTCGAGCCCGGGTACCAGACGTCCTCGTCCTGCTGGCGCTGCAGCGACACGCGCAGCTGCTGATCGGCGTCGATGCGGTAGCGGTACTGGCCGATGAAGGCATCCGAGTCGTAGCCGGTGCGCGCCACGCGCCCGCCCGGTGCCTTGTAGTCGCTCGGGCGCGCCAGCGAGGCGCCGAGCATCAGGGCGTGGTCGCCGTCGCTCAGGTTGGCGACGGCAGCGCCACGCGGGGCGCGGCTGGCCGAGTCGTAGCCCAGTTGCGCACGCAGTTGCAGGCCGGTCTCGAAGCGTGCCTGCGGCAGCTGCACGTTGATGGCGCCGCCCAGCGCGCCGGTGCCGTAGAGCACCGAGGCCGGGCCCTTGACCACCTCGACGCGCTCGGCCAGGCCAAGCGACATGAAGGAGGCGATGGCACCGGCCGGCTGCGCCGAATTCAGGCGCATGCCGTCGACCAGCAGCACCACGCTGTCCTTCTGCAGGCCCCGGATCACCGGGTTCTGCCCCTGGGCGCCGTCCAGGCTGACCGACAGGCCGGGCTCGCCGCGCAGCGCCTCACCCAGGTTCTGCGCCTGCTGGCGCCGCAGGTCTTCGGCGTCCAGCACCGTGGTGGCGATCGGCGTTTCCACATCCGCCGCCGCATAACCCTTGGCGGTCACGTTGACGGTGGACAGGCTGGGCGTGGGTGCCGCATCAGCGGCCGATGCAGGCACCGGGCCCTGGGCCTGGCTGGCCGTTGCGCCCGCCAGCCAGGCCAGCAGCCCGGCCACTTGCCGCGCCCGCCGGCGCGCAATTGACTCGCTCATTCTCACCTCCAGGTTTTCTGTCACCTGAGATGATAATGAGAATCATTCTCGTTTTTCTTAACCTGGATCAAATTCCCGGTCGTGTGCCGGGCCGCGCGGCTGAAGCGCGAGTACGGGCAGGTGCCGCCCTCTTTCGAGGGCGCCGCGCCTCAGGAGCCCTTTTTCATCGGGCAGGTGTTCATGCCCAGCAGCCGGTAGGCCGGGCAAGTGCCGAGCAGGCCGGTGGCCAGCGGCACGACACCGATCCAGCCCCACAGCCCCACGGTGCCGGTAGCGGCCAGGCCGATCAGCACCAGGCCGACGATGATGCGAAGAATGCGGTCGATGCCGCCCACGTTGCGTGTCATGACAAGCTCCTTGTTTGACAAGTGAAACACAAAATGATCGGACCGGTCAGCGCGAGCGGCGCAGCCCGGTCAACAGCGGCCAGGCAAACGCCAGGCCCGCCGCGCCCCAGCCGGCGGCAATGCCGAGCAGGTTGGCCCAGTCGACCCAGTATTTGAGCTCGCCCAGGCTGGAGCCGATCCAGCCCGGCACGAGGAAGAAGATGGCGATCGCAACCGCCAGGCCGAGCCCGATGGCCCCCGGCAGGGCGGCGCGCCAGGCCGCGCCGCCGCGGCCCCAGGCGCGCGCCATCAGCAGCAGCCACAGCACGGCCAGCGCCAGCAGCCAGGGCCAGACATCCAGCGCCAGTTCCCAGACGATGTTCAGCATCAACCAGATTTCATACATGGTGACTCTCCTGGACGATCAGACCCGGCCCTTGAGCACGGCAACATAAGCGGGCTTGAGCAGCCGCACCTTCATGAACCAGGCCATGAAGCTCTCCTGCAGCGGCTCGATCATCGGCAGCGAAGGCGTGAGCCTGCCGTCGTAGTCGAACTCGATCAGCATGGCCGAACCCTCGCGCACGATCATCGGGCACGAGGTGTAGCCGTCGAAGATCTCGTCGGCAGCCTGGCCCTCGATCACGCGCGCCAGGTTGTGGGCGACGATGGGCGCGCTCTTCTTGACGGTGGCCGCGGTCTTGCCGCGCGGCGTGCCGTTGATGTCGCCGACGCCGAACACGTTCGGGTAGCGCAGGTGCTGCAGCGTGTCCTTGTTCACCTCCAGCCAGCCGCCCGGTGCCATCGGGCCCTCCTGCGCGGCCAGCAGGCTGTTCTTCACTGCGTCGGGCGCGCGCATCGGCGGCACCACATGCAGGAAGTCGTAGTCGACCTCGCTGCGCTCGCCCTCGGGCGTGGCGAACACCGCCTTGCGCGCGCCGGGATCGACCGCCACCAGCTTGCTCAGGTAGTGGGTGCGGATGCCCTGCGCCTGCCAGCGCGCCAGCACGTTGTCGTTCACCGACTTGACGCCGAACACGGTGTCATCCGGCAGGCCGCTGAAGAAATCGATCTGCGAGCGCTCCAGCGTGCCGGCCTCGCGCAGGCGGTCGGCCACCATGAAGGTCATCTTCAGCGGCGCGCCGGCGCACTTGAGCGGCCCGGCCGGCAGCGTCATCACGGCCTGGCCGCCCTGGGCGCGGAAGGCGTCCATCGCGTGCCAGGTGGCCAGCGCCGCCTCGGGGCTCTGGTAGACGCTGCCCAGGCCGTTCTGCCCGATCGCCGCCACGTCCATGCCCTCGATCTGGTCGTAGCCCAGCTGCAGGCCGGTGGCGACGACCAGGAAGTCGTAGTCGATCTGGCGCCCGCCGGTGGTGGTCAGGCGGTTGTGGTCGGGGTCGAACTCGGCCACCATCTCCTGCACCCACTCCACGCCCTCGGGCTGGAAGTCGGCGTTGCGGTCCTTCACCTTCTCGATCGGCCAGACGCCGCTGGCGATCAGCGTGTAGCCGGGCTGGTAGTTGTGCTCCTGCTTGGCGTCCACCAGGGTGATGCGTGCCTGCGGTGCCAGCTTGCGCAGGCGGCTGGCGACGGCGATGCCGCCCAGGCCGCTGCCGGCGATCACGATGTGGGCGCGGCTGGCCGAAGTCTGCGCCTGCACCGTTTGCACGGCCTGCAGGCTGCCGGCCACCAGCGGCACGGCACCCAGCGTGCGCAACAGGGCGCGGCGCGACGGGCGGGGGTGGAATGAATCACTCATGGCCTCTCTCCTTTCCCAATCAACAAGAGTTTCAGGTTGCCGGCTTGCGCAACAGGCGCACGTGCATCGGACGGCTGAAATGCGCGCCGTCCGGCTCCATGTGCGGCTCGAACTGCGCGCGAATGCGGGCGCGCAGGGCGGCATCGAAATGCCGCTGGACGAAGGTGACGTCGAGCATGCGGCGCTCGAAGTCGGCGAAATCGGCGTAGTGCACCGGCACCTCGAAGCGCCGCTCGCCCGCGGCCGTCCAGCGCCCCGAGGCCAGGGCGCGATCCAGCGCGGCCTGTGCCGCGGCACGCACCTCGCGCTCGTCGTTGAACAGGCGCGTGATCTCGTTCAGCGCACCGGCATACACCGGCTCGGACACATAGAGATGCCCACCCGGGCGCAGCACGCGCTGCGCCTCGGCCAGCGCCGCATCCATCCGCGCCAGCGGCACGTGGTGCAGCGACTTGAGCATCAGCGCCAGGTCGAAGCTGGCATCCGGCAGCGGGATCGCCTCGGCACCGGCGGCAACGAACGTCAGGCGCTCGGCCGGCGCCGCCAGATTCTTGGCGTGCTGGATGGCATCGACCTCCAGGCCGGTCACGCGCGCGTCCGCGAAGCGCTGCAGCAGGGCGCGCGCCAGGCGGGCGCTGCCGCAGCCGAGCTCGATCACGTCCTGCCCGGCCAGCGGCACCAGCTCGTGCAGGATCACCAGCTCGTCGGTTTCGATGCGCGCGACGGGGTGCATGGCCAGGCTGCTCATCGGTATTGCGCCAGGTAGCGCTGCTCGAAGCGGTGCTTGGCCCAGTGCGCCAGCCGCGACGGCGGCAGCACGAGCTGGCGACGCTCGCTGCGATAGACCAGGGTGCCCTCGTCCAGCGCGTCGATGATGCACATCAGCTCGACCTTGAAGCCGTGGCG
>CAYRHV010000048.1:0-12450 GCA_964424045.1 uncultured Ottowia sp.
GCCAGGTCGCAGCCGAGCTGCTTGGCCAGGGCGCGCGCGCGCACCACGCCGCCGACGTCGGGGCTGACCACCAGCAGGTCGTGGTAGTCCTTCTGCCGCAGGTCGGCCAGCAGCACTGGCGAGGCGTAGATGTTGTCGACCGGAAAGTCGAAGAAGCCCTGGATCTGGTCGGCGTGCAGGTCCATGGTGAGCACGCTGTCGACGCCCACGGCTTCGAGCATGTTGGCCACCACCTTGGCCGAGATCGGCACGCGCGTGGAGCGCGGGCGCCGGTCCTGGCGCGCGTAGCCGAAGTAGGGGATGACGGCGTTGACGCGCTCGACCGACGCGCGCTTGAGCGCGTCGATCATGATCAGCAGCTCGATCAGGTTCTCGTTGGTCGGCGCGCAGGTGGGCTGCACGACGAAGATGTCGCGCGCACGCACGTTCTGCTTGATCTCGACCGTGACCTCGCCGTCGGAAAAGCGCCCGACGTCGGCCGCGCCCAGGCTGATGCCCAGGTTGTCGGCGATCTCGGCCGCCAGCGCCGGGTTGGCGTTGCCGGTGAACAGCAGGAAGTCGGGCGAGTGCGGAGGCGAGTGCGGGCGCATGCGGTTTCCGTCGGATCCATGACAGATCGGGTGCGGTGTTCGGGCTACCCGCCCGGGACAGGGTCTTGGCAGGGGAGGAAGGATTCGAACCCTCGCATGCCGGAATCAAAATCCGGTGCCTTAACCAACTTGGCTACTCCCCTCCACCGACTGCCGGCACACCAGGTGCACCGACCGCCGGTCATTCGCCACCGGAGGCCCAGCCGACCAGCGGATGGGCTTCCAGCCTGCTGCACAGTCGCATCGTCCAGTCGGGTGGCGCGGCCAGGCTGGCACCACCGTCGAGAACCGCCGCGTCCGGGACCCGCGCAAAGACTGCGCTGCCTGCGCCGGTCATCCGACCCGCGAGGCCGTGCTGCGAAAGCAGCGCCAGCCCCTGGGCGACCTGCGGGCAGAGCCGCTGGGCGACCGGCTGCAGGTCGTTGCGGCCAAAGCCAAACGGGTCTGCAGCAAAGCCCGTAATTGTAGCAGGATCTGTATCGCGTTTCAGCGCGGGGTCGGCAAAAATCCGGGCAGTCTCCAGGCCCATCGGTGGCTTGAGGACCACAAAGCGCGCCGGCGGCAGCGCCAGCGGCCGCACGTCCTCGCCGATGCCCTCGATCCAGGCATGCCGGCCATGAATGAAGAACGGGACGTCGGCGCCCAGGCCGAGGCCGATTTCGGCCAGGCGCGCGCGCGACAGGCCCAGGCGCCACAGGCGGTTGAGCGCCAGCAGGGTGGTGGCGGCGTCGGAGGAACCGCCACCCAGGCCGGCCTGCATCGGCAGGCGCTTGTCGATGCCGATGTGCGCACCCAGGGGGCAGGCCGTGGCCTGCCGCAGCGCGTGGGCAGCGCGCAACACGATGTCGTGCTCGGGCAGGGCCGTGCCGAGGTCTTCGCGGCTGATGCGGCCGTCGTCGCGCCGCTCGAAGTGCAGGGTGTCGCACCAGTCGATGAGCATGAAAGCCGACTGCAGCAGGTGGTAGCCGTCGGCGCGCCGGCCGACCACGTGCAGGAACAGGTTCAGCTTGGCCGGCGCCGGAACGTCGAGCAGGGCGCGCATGGTCGGTCGGACCTTCAGGGCGCGTCGAGGATGACGCGCAATTCGGCCGTCGGCGCCGGCTGCAGGCGCCGCGCGGACAGGCGCCCCTCGGCCCAGCGCCCGAGATCGACCTGCCAGCCATCGGCCGGCTCGGCGACGCCGCGCAGCCAGGCGAACAGGGCGCGCAACGGCAGTGCGGTACCGGTGGCGGCCGTGGCCAGTGCCTCCAGCGACTCGTAGTTGCGTTGCTGGCGACCCTGCTCGAGCAGGGCCTCGCCGGGCTGCCAGCGCAGGGACGCCAGCGTGCTGCCGAGCGGGGAAAACAGGTCGAGCCGGCCGCGCTGCGGCGTGCCTTCGAGCTCGAAGCCGGCGTGCAGCTGCTCGGGCGGGTCCTGCTCGATGCTGAGCGCCAGGCGCCCGCTCCAGTGCCCCGGTTGTGCCAGGGCCGGGTCGGGTGCGATCCGTTGCGCGGCGCAGCCGGCCAGCGTCAGCAGGCCGGCCGTCAGCAGCGGCAGGAGCAGCCGCCGGGGCCAGCGGCTCACGGCTGTACCTGAAAGCGCCGCAGGACCTCGTGCAGCGTCTCGTTGTCCGGGTCCAGTTGCAGGCCCTCGCGCCAGCTCTGCCGGGCGGCCTCGTGTTCGCCCAGGGTCCACAGCACTTCGCCCAGGTGGGCGGCGATCTCGGCGTCGGGTCGCTTGCGGTAGGCGGCTTCCAGCAAGGACCGGGCCTTGTCCGGCTGCCCGAGCCGGAACTCGACCCAGCCCAGGCTGTCCTGGATGTAGGCGTCGTCGGGCGAGAGTTGCGCCGCCTTCTCGATCAACGCCTTGGCCTCGGGCAGGCGCAGGCCGCGGTCGGCCAGCGCGTAGCCCAGGGCGTTGTAGGCGTGGGCGGCATCCGGCTTGAGTTCGATCACGCGACGCAGCAGGCGCTCCATCTCGCCCAGGCGGTCCAGGCGCTCGGCCGACATCGCCGCGTCGTAGAGCAGGCCGTCGTCGTCCGGACTGTCGCGCAGGGCGCGCTGCAGCATTCGATAGGACTCCGCCGCGTGGTCGTGCTCGCGCAGCAGCTGGGCTTCGGCCAGCAGCTTCAGGCGTGCGTCGTCGGCGTCCTGCTCGGGCACCGCGCGGATCGCCTGCCGTGCCTGTTCGAGCTGGCCGCGGCGTGCCAGCAGGCGCGCGCGCTCGACCTGCGCGGCCAGCAGCTGGTCGGGCGCGTCGACCTGCGCCAGCCATTGTTCCGCCTGCGCCGTGTCGCCGCGCCGCTCGGCAATGCGCGCCAGCGTCAGGCGGGCCTGGCCGGGTCCGGCCGAGCGGTCGGTGCCGGCCTGCTGGCGCTGCAGCTCCAGGTAGCGCTGCAGCGAGGCTTCGGCGCGGGCATCGTCGCGGGCATCGGCCTGCAGCAGGCCCTGCATCAGCCAGCCCTCGGCCTCGTCGGGCCAGCGGCGCGTGAGCGCCTCCAGTTGGGCCTGGGCGTCGGCCAGCCGCCCCTGCACCACGAGCGCGCGTGCGTAGCCCAGCTGCACGTCGGGTTTCGCCTCCGGACTGGCCAGGTGGCGCTGGATCACGGCCTCGGCGCGCGGCTCGTCGGCACCGGCGAACAGCTGCAGGGCCAGCAGGGCCGGCCATTGCGAGCGCGCGTCGGCGTCGGCGCCGAGGACGGCGGCGGCCAGGGCGCCGGCCCGGTCGCCGGTCTGCAGGCGCATGCGGCCCACCGTGGTCCAGGCCACGGGCGCCAGCGCCGGATCCTGCAGGGCGCCGGCCAGTGCCTGCTCGATCGCGTGCCGCGCCTCGCTCTTGTCGGGTGCGCGCTGGTAGAGCGCCGGCAGCGCAATGATGAAGGACTCGCGCTCCTCCGATTCCAGCGTGTCGAGCACGGCGCGCAGGGGTTCGGCGGTGTCGCCGGCACGGCCCAGCGCGAGCAGGACCTGCAGCTCGTAGCGCCTTGGTTCGGCGGCATCGGGTTGCGCCTGACGCCAGGCACGCACGGCGTCCAGCGCCGGCTGGCCGGCGCGCGACTGGATCGCCATTTCGACCGCGCGCTTGTAGAGCGCCGGCTCGCCGGTGCGGCGTGCCGCATCCAGCAGATAGGCCGAAGCCTGGGAGGGCTCGCCTTCGTTGAACGAGAATTCGCCCAGCAGCAGCTCGTACATCAGGCTGGCGTCGAGCCGCGAGGGCGTCGGCGCATCGACCGCTGCCTCGGCTGCCGCGAGGTCCGTGGTCACGGGTTCCTGCGCGGGCGAGAGTTGCACGCAGCCCGGCAGGCTGGCCCATGCCACGGCCGTGCCGGCCAGGATGCGGAAAAAGCGGAGCATCAACTCATAATAATCGAAGCCAACCCATCATTATCACCATGCCCGAACTGCCTGAAGTCGAGGTGACGCGACGCAGTTTTGCGTCGCGGATCGCGGGTGCGCGCATCGTCGAGCTGCGCCTGGGCAAGCCCCTGCGCTGGCCGCTCGGGGTACCGTCGGTGCTGCTGGCCGGACGCGTGGTGCTGGAGGTCGGACGGCGTGGCAAGTACCTGCTGGTGCGGCTTGACGAGGGCTGGCTGCTGCTGCATCTGGGCATGTCGGGCCGGCTGGTCTTCGGCGCTGCGCTGCCGCCAGCCGGGGTGCATGACCACATGGACCTGGTCACCACGCACGGGGTCCTGCGGCTGCACGACCCACGCCGCTTCGGCGCCGTGGTCTGGGCGCCGCGGCTGGATGCGGCGCCGGCAGACCGGCTGCTGGCCGGCCTGGGGATGGAGCCGCTGGAGGAGGGGTTCGAGCCCCGCGCCTTCCACGCCGCGTTGCGCAGCCGGCACGCGCCCATCAAGCAGGTCCTGCTGGCCGGTGACGTGGTGGTTGGCGTGGGCAACATCTATGCCTCCGAAGCCCTGTTCGAGGCGCGCATCCGGCCCACGGTGCGCGCCGATCGCCTGTCGCTGGCACGTGTCACGCGGCTGCACGACGCGATTCGTCTCGTCCTGACGCGCGCGCTCGAGCTGGGCGGCAGCACGCTGCGGGACTTTGCGGACGCCACCGGCGGCACTGGCCACTTCCAGCTCCAGGCCGCGGTCTACGGTCGTGCCGGGCAGCCGTGCCTGCGCTGCGGGACGCCGATCCGCATGCTGCGCCAGGGCCAGCGCTCGACATATTTCTGCCCAGTGTGTCAACGTTCATGATTTCGGCCCTGGGAGTAGTAACAAATCGTTGTAAACGGCTAAGATGTGCGCATGGATGCAACCGACCTTCCGATGGGCGGCTTCAGCGAGCAGCTCGACCGGCACGGCGCCTGGCGGCGCGAGGTCGCACTGCGCCTGAAGCGCCTGGGCGACTGGCTGCAGGAGCAGCAGCTGGTCGATGGGTCGGCGCCGGAGCGCATCCAGGCGCTGACCGAGCAGTTGCGCACGGACAAGGTGTTGGTGGCTTTCGTGGCCGAGTTCTCGCGCGGCAAGTCGGAGCTGATCAACGCCGTCTTCTTCGCCGGCTACGGGCGCCGCATCATGCCGGCCAGCGCCGGACGCACCACCATGTGCCCGACCGAGCTCGGTTACGACCCGACGCTGGCGCCCTGCCTGCGCCTGCTGCCGATCGAGTCGCGTCTGCAGCCGCAGGCCCTGATGGAGTGGCGCCTGGCGCCCGAGCAGTGGCTGCGCGTGGACCTGGACGTGAACAATTCGCGACAGCTGGCGAGCGCGATCGAGATGGTGTCCGAGGTCAAGCGCGTGTCGGTGGACGAGGCGCGGGCGCTTGGACTCTGGCACGACGACCGGCCGGACGACAACCCGCCGCGCGACGCGCTGGGCCAGGTCGAGGTGCCGCGCTGGCGCCATGCGCTGATCAACGTCGCCCATCCGCTGCTGCGCCAGGGCCTGGTGGTGCTGGATACGCCGGGGCTGAACGCCATCGGCGCCGAGCCCGAGCTGACGGTGAACCTGATCGCCCAGGCGCACGCCGTGGTGTTCGTGCTGGGTGCCGACACCGGCGTTACGCGCTCGGATCTGGCGGTCTGGCGTGAGCACCTGGCGCCGGCGCACGGCGGGGCGGGGGTGCAGCTGGTGGTGCTGAACAAGATCGACACGCTGTGGGACGAGCTCAGCTCGCCGCGTCAGATCGAGGCGCAGATCACCCGTCAGCGCAGCGAAACGGCGCGCACCCTGGGACTGGCCGAGTCCCAGGTGCTGGCGCTGTCGGCGCAGAAGGGCCTGCTCGCCAAGGTGCGCGACGACGAGGCGCTGCTGCAGGCCAGCGGCCTGACGGCGCTGGAGAACGCGCTGGGCGCCCAGGTCATGGGCACGCGCCGGCAGGTGCTGGAGGCGGCGGTGCGGCGTGGCGTCGAGCGGCTGCAGGCGGATGTTCGGAGCGTGCTGGGCGTGCGGCGCCGCGAACTGGTCGACCAGGTGCTGGAGCTCAAGGGGCTGCGGGGCAAGAACCAGGCCATGATCCGCCACATGCGGCGGCGCGTGGAGCAGGAAAAGGAGGCCTTCGACCGCAGTTCGTCGGGCGTGCTGGCGGTGCGCTCGGTGCACGTCAAGCAGCTGCGGGAGGTCTTCAGCCTGCTCAGCAGCCGGTCCATCAAGCGCGAGCTGGCGGAACTGAGCGCGGCGCTGGGGCAGTCGGGACTGAAGCTGGGCGTGCGCGCGGTCTACGGCGAAGGCTTCGACCGCCTGCGCGCCGTGATCGAGCGAGTCGACGGGCACCTGGGCGAGATCTGCACCATGCTCGAGGTCGCGTTTGCCCGGCTCAACGCCGACCACGGCTTTTCCCTCAAGGTGCCGCCGCCGCCGGAGCTGGTCAGCCTGGCACAGGACCTGGACGCGGTGGAACGCAGCCACGTGCGCTACCTGGGCATGGGCAACGCGCTGCAGTTGGTGCGGCCGGAGTTCTGCGAGCGGCTGGCGCGTGCGCTGCACAGCCGCGTGCGAGCGCTGTTCGAGACCGCGCTGGCCGAGATCGAGCTGTGGAACAAGTCGATTTCCAGCCAGCTCGACGTCGAATTGCGCGAGCGGCGCCGTGCCTTCACGCGGCGCATCGAGGCGATCCAGCGCATCCAGGATGCCGCAGGCGAGCTGAACACCCGCCTGCAGGAACTGCAGGACCAGCAGCACCAGGTGGGCGTGCTCGAGGACCGGCTGTCGACGCTGGCCGCGCAGGTGCTGGCGCCTGAAGCCGAGGTGGCCGAAACGCCCGCCATGGAAACCGAAGCCCGGTGAGCTGGCCAGCCGGGGAATTTGCCGCCCGGGTGATCCGGTGGCAGCGTCGGTACGGACGCCAGGATCTGCCCTGGCAGGGCACGCGCGACCCGTATCGGGTCTGGTTGTCCGAGATCATGCTGCAGCAGACCCAGGTGGCGACGGTGCAGGCCTACTACGGGCGCTTCCTGCAGCGCTTCCCCGACGTTGCCGCCCTGGCCGCGGCATCGGAGGACGAGGTGCTGGCGCTGTGGAGCGGGCTGGGCTACTACTCGCGCGCGCGCAACCTGCATCGCTGCGCGCGCGAGGTGATGGCGCGCCATGGCGGGCGCTTTCCGGCCAGCGCGGCGCAGCTGGCCGAGCTGCCCGGCATCGGCCGCTCCACCGCGGCCGCGATTGCCGCCTTCTGCCACGGCGCGCGCGAGCCGATCCTGGACGGCAACGTCCGGCGCGTGCTGGCGCGCGTGTTCGCGCTCGATCAGGACCTGAGTCGTGCCGCCGCGCTGCGGGCGCTGTGGCAGCAGGCCGATGCGCTGCTGCCGACGGCGCTGCTCGCGCACAGCATGCCGGCCTACACACAGGGCCTGATGGACCTGGGCGCCACCGTCTGCCTGCCCCGGCGCCCGGCCTGCGAGCGCTGCCCGCTGGCCGACCGCTGCCTGGCCCGTGCCGCGGGCGATCCCGAGCGCTATCCGGTGCGGCGCCCACGCGCGCAACGCACTACGCTGGCCTGGTGGCTGCTGCATGCGGTGGACGAGCAGGGCCGGACCTGGTTCATGCAGCGCCCGGGGCGCGGCATCTGGGCGCGCCTGCATTGCCTGCCGGTGTTCGAATCCCGGGCCGCGCTGCTGGCGGCCCTGCCGGCGCCGGCGCGTGCCGGGGTGCTGGAACACCCGGTCTTCGGCCATGCGCTGACGCATCGCGAGCTCGAGCTCCACGTGCTGACGGCGCGCCTGGCCGCGGGCAGCGCGCCCACCGGTGCCGGTGCCTGGGTCGAGCCGGCGCAGTGGCCGGCGCTGGCCCTGCCGACCCCGGTGCGGCGCTTTCTGGCCGACCTCGCGCCTGGTACGACCGGCACGACAGCGCTCAGGCCCCGTCCAGTTCGCGGTGGCGCTTGAGGGCGCGCCACTCGCCCTGGAAGCGTTCCGTCAGCTGTTCGACCAGGTAGACCGAGCGGTGCTGGCCGCCGGTGCAGCCGATCGCCACCGTGACGTAGCTGCGGTGGTCGCGCGCCAGTGCCGGCAGCCAGGTGTGCAGGAAGTCGGTGATCTGATCGAGCATCAGCCGCACCTCGTCCGACTGCTCCAGATAGGCGATGACGGGCGCATCGCGGCCGGTCAGCGGCCGCAGCTGCGGGTCGTAGTACGGATTCGGCAGCATGCGCACGTCGAACAGATAGTCGGCATCCAGCGTGATGCTGCGCTTGAAGGCGAAGGACTCGAACACCAGGGTCAGGTTCGAGGACGGGGCCGCAATCAGCGCCTTGACGTAGCTTTGCAGCTGGGCCGGACGCAGCTGGCTGGTGTCGATCACGTGCGAGCGCTCGCGCAGGTCGGCCAGCAACTCGCGCTCGCGTGCGATCGCCGGCAGCAGGGACTGCGGTGCGCTGCCATCCTCCGGGCGCGACAGGGGATGGCGCCGGCGGGTTTCCGAGAAGCGGCGCACCAGGGTCTGGTCGCTGGCGTCGAGGAAGATCTGCCGCAGCTCGATGCCGCCGTCCTTCAGGCTGTGCAGCAGCAGCGGCAGCTGGGGCAGTGCCTGCCCGCTGCGCACGTCGATGGCGATCGCCAGCTTGCGCGCGCCGCTGCGGTCCTCCAGCATGACGAAGGGCTTGAGCAGCTCGGGCGGCAGGTTGTCGACGCAGTAGTAGCCGGCGTCCTCGAGCGCGTTCAGGGCCACCGACTTGCCGGAGCCGGACATGCCGGTGACGACCACCAGCTCCGGGCGTTCGGCCGTCATGCCCGTTCCTTCGGGCGCTGCGCGCGCGTGCGCGGGACGGCGTTCGGGGGTAGCGGCGGGCGCAGCAGCTCGCGCGCATGCGCCAGCGTGGTGGCCGTCACCTGGGCGCCGCCCAGCATGCGGGCGATTTCCTCGGTGCGCGCGTCGGCGCTGATCGGCGTGACCGTGCTCAGGGTCTGCTGGTCGGCGCCCTGGATCTTGTCCACGCGCAGGTGGTGGTCGGCGCGGGCCGCGACCTGCGGCAGGTGCGTCACGCACAGGACCTGGCGATCCCGCCCGAGGCGCCGCAGCAGTTCGCCGACCGTGGCGGCGACGGCGCCGCCGACGCCGGAATCGACCTCGTCGAAGACCAGGGTGGCCGCCGGCCCGAGCGTGCTGGTGGTCACCGCGATGGCCAGTGCCAGGCGCGAGAGCTCGCCGCCGGAGGCCACGCGCTCGATCGCCCTTGGCGTCGCGCCGGCATGCGCGGCGACCCGGAATTGCGTGCCCTCCAGGCCGTGGGCGGCGGGTTCGGGCAGTGCCTCGAGCCGCACCTCGAAGACGCCACCGCCCATGCCCAGCTCCTGCATTGCAGCGGTGACGGCAGCCGCCAGCCGCGGCGCGGCGTCGCGGCGCTGGCGCGACACCCCGGCCGCCACCTGGTCGAAGTCGGCGCGGGCCTGGTCCAGGCCGGCCTGCAGTGGCTCCAGGTTCGCGGCGGACTCCAGGCGCGAGAGCTCCTGGCGCCAGCCCGCCAGCAGCGTCGGCAGTTCTTCCGGCGTGCGCCGGTAGCGCCGCGCCAGGCCGAGCCACGAGCCGATGCGCTCGTCGAGTCGGGCCAGCTGCTGTGGATCGGGGTCGGCGTGGCGCTGGTAGGCGTGCAGGCTGCGCGCCACGTCCTGCGCCTGCGCCTCGCAGGCTTGCAGCTGTTCCAGCAGGGCGCCGAACTCGGGCTCGATGTGCTGCCGCGCTCGCAGGGCCTCCTGTGCGCGCGCGAGCGCCGGCAGCACGCCGGTGCCCTCGCCGTCCAGCGCGGTGCCGGCGGCCTGTGCGGCGTCGATCAGGTCCTGGGCGTTGGACAGCCGGGCATGGTCCTGGTTGAGCTCTTCCCACTCGTGCTCGCGCGGCGCCAGCTTGTCGAGTTCGCCGATCTGCCACAGCAGGCGCTCGCGCTCGCTGGCCAGGCTGTCCTGCGCGGCATGCGCCCGTTGCCAGGCCTGCAGTGCCTGCTGCCAGTGCTGCCACGCCGTGGCGAGCGCGGCGCCGTCGACGCCGGCATAGGCATCGAGCAGGTCGCGCACCGCGGCCGGACGAGTCAGGCTTTGCCAGGCGTGCTGGCCGTGGATGTCCACCAGCTGCTCGCCCAGTTCGCGCAGCTGGCCGATGGTGGCGGCGGTGCCGTTGATCCAGGCCCGGCTCTTGCCCGCCGAGTCGATGGTGCGGCGCAGCAGCAGCGGCTGGCCGGGGTCCGGCGTGAAGCCGTTGGCCTCGAGCCAGGGCGCGGCTGCCCCGGGCGCGTCGAGCTCGGCCGCGATCTCGCAGCGCGGACGCCCTTCGCGCACCCACAGCGCGTCGCCGCGCCCGCCCAGCACCAGCTGCAGCGCGTCCACCAGGATCGACTTGCCGGCGCCGGTTTCGCCGGTCAGCACGGAGAAACCCGGGCCCAGCTCGAGGTCGAGCTCGGCGACGATCACGAAGTCGCGCAGGCTGAGGTGACGCAGGGCCATCGTGCTCGGTTTCTCAGTTGCTGCCGCGGTTCCAGTGCAGCTTCTCGCGCAGGGTGTCGAAGTAGCTCCAGCCGCGCGGGTGCAGGAAGCGCACCTGGTGCTCGGAGCGGCGCACCACGATGCGGTCGCCGTGGCGCAGCGAGGCCAGCGTCTGCATGTCGAAGCTGGCATTGGCGTCGCGGCCGGCGACGATCTCGATCACGATCTCGCCCGGGTCGGCGAGCACGATCGGCCGGTTCGACAGCGTGTGCGGCGAGATCGGCACCAGCGACCAGCCCGGCAGCTGCGGGTGCAGCAGCGGGCCGCCGGCGGACAGCGCATAGGCGGTCGAGCCGGTGGGCGTGGCGACGATGATGCCGTCGGCGCGGTAGTTGGCGACGAAGTGGCCGTCGACCTCGACGCGCAGCTCGACCATGCCCGAGGCGGCGCCGCGGTTGACCACCACGTCGTTCATGGCCACGGCCTCGAACACGCAACGACCGTCGCGCAGCACGCGCCCGAGCAGCAGGGCGCGCAGGTCTTCCTCGTAGGCGCCGGCGAGCATGTCGGGCAGGACGTCGCCGTAGCAGTCCAGCGCGATGTCGGTGATGAAGCCCAGGCGCCCCTGGTTGATGCCGATCAGCGGCGTGCCGTGGCGGGCCAGCTGGCGGCCGATGCCGAGCATGGTGCCGTCGCCGCCCGCCACCACGCACAGGTCGCAGCTGCTGCCGATGCCTTCGATGTCGGCGGCGGGGAAGCGGTCCAGCCCGGTCAGGCGCGCCGTGCGTGCCTCAAGCGTGACCTCGCAGCCCTGTTGCTCGAGGAAGGTTCCGATCTCGGCCATCAGCTCGCGCGCCGAGTCCACGGTCGGGCCGTTGACCGGATCCTGATATTTGCCGACCAGGGCGACACGCGGGAACTTCAGGCTCATGGGCAAATTACATCATAATGAACCGGCTTTCCCGGCCGCGAGTCGGTTCGTTCCGCGCAGGCGCGCGGTGCCGGTTTGAACTTCATGCTGGATGATCGTTCCCGACGACTGCTCAAGACGCTGATCGAGCGCTACATCGCAGATGGCCAGCCCATCGGCTCGCGCACCCTTTCACGCGCTGCCGGGCTGGACCTGTCTCCCGCGACGATTCGCAACGTGATGGCGGACCTGGAGGAGATGGGCCTCATCGCCTCGCCTCACACCTCGGCCGGGCGCGTGCCCACGGCGCGCGGCTACCGGCTGTTCGTCGACACCATGCTGACGGCCCAGCGCACCGAATTCAAGGCCCCCGAGCTGCAGGCCGACCAGCCGCAGAGGGTGATCACGCAAGCGGCGCAACTGCTGTCCAACCTGTCCCAGTTCGTCGGCGTGGTGCTGGCGCCGCGGCGCTCCTCGGTGTTTCGCCACATCGAATTCCTGCGCCTGTCGGAGCGCCGCCTGCTGCTGATCATCGTCGCGCCCGACGGCGACGTGCAGAACCGGGTGCTGTTCACCGAGGTCGACTACACGCCCTCGGAGCTGGTCGAGGCCTCCAACTACCTGAATGCCAATTTTTCGGGCATGGCGATCGAGCAGGTGCGTGCGCGCCTGACGCAGGAGGTCGAGCGCCTGCGCAGCGAGATTGCCGCGCTGATGCAGGCGGCGGTGCAGATGGGCTCGGAGGCGATCAGCGAGGCCCAGGAGGAGGTGGTGATCTCGGGCGAGCGCAACCTGCTCGAGGTGAGCGATTTTTCCAGCGACATGAACCAGCTGCGTCGCGCCTTCGACCTGTTCGAGCAGAAGGCCCAGCTGATGCGCCTGCTGGACGTCTCGATGCAGGCCGAGGGGGTGCGCATCTTCATCGGCGGCGAGAACCAGTCGGTGTCGCTGGAGGAGCTGTCGGTCGTCAGCGCACCCTACGAGGTGGGCGGCGAGGTGGTCGGCACGCTGGGCGTGATCGGCCCCACGCGCATGCCCTACGAGCGCATGATCCAGATCGTCGACATCACCTCGCGCCTGGTCAGCAACGCGCTCAGCCAGGGGCGCTAG
>CAYRHV010000049.1:0-12283 GCA_964424045.1 uncultured Ottowia sp.
CCATCGAGCGGCAGGCCCGCGTGATCGGAGCCACTTGGCTCGACCAGCAACTGATTGGCGGCGGCCGAGGGCTGGGCGACCTGGGCTTTGGTGGCGACGCCCAGCAGGCCATGCAGCAGCGCGCCGACTTCTTGGTCGAACAGGGGCTGGCGGAGAAGCGCGGCCAGCGCGTGATCCTAGCCCGCAATCTGCTGGCGACGCTGCGCAATCGGGAACTGACGCAAGCCGCGAAGAACATTGCCGCCGAGACCGGCCTGGAGCATCGCCCGGCCACGGACGGGCAGCGTGTGGCCGGCATCTACCGGCGCTCGGTCATGCTCGCCAGCGGGCGCTATGCGATGCTCGATGACGGCAAAGGGTTCAGCCTCGTGCCGTGGAAGCCCATCATCGAACAGCGGCTTGGGCAGCAGCTCGCCGCGACGGTGCGCGGCGGCGGTGTGTCCTGGGAGATCGGACGGCAGCGTGGACCGGCCCTGGGGTGAGCCGCACCCGCAACGCCACTTTGGACATCCCCGGCGAACGAGTCAGGCCGACTGTTGTTCCTTCGAGACGAATCTCAACCCGACCCCAGGTTCGGTGACGATGTAGCGAGGAGCGGAGGCATCGTCCCCCAGCTTGTGGCGCAACTTGCCCACGAGAATGCGCAGGTAGTGGGTATCTTCCTCGTGCGTCGGCCCCCACATCTCCCGCAGTATCTGTGCCTGCGTCACCAGCCGTCCCGGCTGCCGGGCCAGCAAAGCCAGCAGAGAGAACTCCTTGCGGCTCAACGTGACGGCTTCTCCATGAACGGCCACTTCCCGTTGCGCCAGGTCGATTCGGAGCATCCCGTCGTCGTAGATCGGGCCATCTTCCGTTCCTGTCGCCACCGTGCGCAGGAATGCGCGAATGCGTGCCATCAGTTCCTCGACACCGAACGGCTTGGTCACGTAGTCGTTGGCCCCTGCGTCCAGCAGGGCCACCTTTTCGTCCTCGCCGGAGCGTACCGTCAGCACGATGACGGGCACGCGCGACCATTGCCGCAGTTCCTTGAGCACGTCCTTCCCGTCCATATCCGGCAACCCCAGGTCCAGGACGACGAGGTCGGCCCCTTTGCTGGCCAGCAGCGTCAGGCCCTCCCGGCCTGTTCCCGCCAGCAGGGTCGCGTAGCCCTGCGACCGCAAGCTGATGTCGATGAACTTGCGGATCTGGGGTTCGTCATCGACGACAAGAATCCGGGCGGACGACGCACCCGGAGTCGATTCATTGGGAAGTCCCATCATGCTCTTTCGTCTCCTGATTCGCTTATCCGCCCCAAGGCAGGGTCAGGCGGATGGTGGTTCCTTGGCCTTCCGGGCCAGGCAGCGCCTCGACGCTACCCATGTGGGCACCTACGATACCTTGGACGATCGTCAACCCCAGGCCGGTTCCCTGCTTGCCTCGGTCGCCACGTTCGACGCTGTAGAACATATCGAAGATACGCCGTCGTTCTTCCTCTGGAATGCCCGGCCCCCGATCCGAGAAGTCGATCTGCACTTGATCGTCCTCTGTCCGTCGAATCTGCACCTTGAGAGGCACCCCCGGAGGGGAGAACTTCGCCGCGTTCTCCATGACGTTGAACAAAGCCTGCTCGATGAGCGCGGGGTGGACATGGATCGGAGGCAGATCCGGTGGAATGTCGTGTTCGATGCGGACATCGGGCTCGTACCGTTGCAGGCGCCGCGACGCCGAGCCCACCAGTTCGTCGATGCCGATCCAGTCGCGTGTCAGCGTCAGTCCCTGCTGCCCGAGCCGGGTCATGTCGAGCAGGTTCTGGATGTACCGATCCAGGCGCTCGCCTTCCACATGGATGGTCTCCAGCAGGCTTTGCTGATCTTCCGGCCCCATATCCTTGCCGTAGCGAGCCAAGCTGTCCGCCGCTCCGATCATCGACGACAGGGGCGAACGCAGGTCGTGCGACACCGACGACAGCAGCGCAGACCGCAGGCGCTCCGTTTCTCCGGTGACGCGCGCTTCCTCCAGTTCCGACACCAACCGCGTGCGCTGGGCGGCCTGGCCAATGTCCTCCACCATGCTTTCCGCCAGGCGGCGCTGCTCGAACGAAAGACGCCCCATGCCCGACGGGAACCTCAAGCCGGCCACGCCCAGCGTGTTTTTGTCCGAGCGCACCGGCAGAAACAACCAGGATGAATTGGTCAGGGTGTCCGTATAGCGCCCGCTCGCCTGCCCGTGCTGCTGCGTCCAGTCGGCCGCCATCAGGTCCTTCTCGGTCAGATGGTTCACGGCGGTGGCGGGGCCGGCCTCGCCATTGATGCGTATCCACGCCTCGGCGTGCAAGGTCGATTGCAGCACCGATGAACCTGATGCGATGACCTGCCCGAGATCGGCCGCCTTGGCAAGATGGCGCCCCAGGTTCTGCATGGCAGTCGCATGCGTGTTCGCTGCTCGCAACGCTACAACTTGCCTGCGTAGTTGCGAGGCCAAGCGCCCTGCGATCAGTGCTGCCGCCAGAAACAGCAATACGGTAGCCACGCCGCGGTGAGCACTGATAAGGAAGGTGTAACGCGGCTCAATGAAGAAGAAGTTGTATGCCAAGAAACACAGCGCGGCGGTGATGACGGCCGAAAGCATGCGTGTCCGTGAGGCGACAAGCATGACGGCCACGAGAAAGATTAGGGACAGGTCCTGCAAGCCCAGAGCACGCTCGGCCAGGGCCGCCGCGCCGACGGCGCCGACGCTGGCAAGCAGGATCAGCACGATCTCCCGTGCCGTGAGGCGACCGCTGGCAAGACTCTGCAATTCCATTGCCCGCTGGCGGGCCTGCGGCGTGCTGACGATCGTCAGCTCGTAGCGTGCGCCGCGCTGCAACAGTTGCTGCGTCAGCGTGCGATTGAAGATGCGGGCGATGGGCCGCTCGCGCGTACGGCCGATCACGATGGATCTTGCACCACGCGCCTCAGCGGCATCGAGCAGTGCCTGGGTGACGTCGGTGTTGTGCAGCACTTCCGTCTCACCGCTCAGGTTGCGCGCCAGCGCGAATGCCTTGTCGATCTCGGTCAAGCGTTGCTGCTCCGCACGCGCAACCATATTGAGCGTGGGAGCCGCCCGGTCAAGGTCGTCAGTGTGCAAGGCAGCATCGGCCGAGCGCCCGGTCTCCACTGTGACCACCGACCAGGGAGCGCCCCGGCGCTCGGCGATCCTGGCACCCGCTCTCACGAGGTATTCCGATTGCCCCCGGCCATCAATGGCGATCAGCACATGGCGCTGGATGGAAATGCCTTCCAGGCCGCGTGCCGCGCGTGTCTCGCGCAAGTCAGCATCGACGTGCTCAGCCACGGTCTGCATCGCCAGTTCGCGCAGCGCGGTGAGATTCGACGGAGAGAAGAACGCTTGCAGCGCCTGGGCGGCCTGCTCGGGCAGGTACACCTTGCCTTGGTTCAGGCGTTCGATCAGTTCGCGTGCGGGCAGATCGACCAAGCGGATGTCGCGCAGGCGCTCGAAGACGGCGTCTGGGACGGTCTCGCTCACCCGAACGCCGGTGATCTGATGCACCACGTCGTTCAGGCTTTCCAGATGCTGGATATTGACCGTGGTGTAAACGTCGATACCAGCGTTGAGCAATTCCTCCACGTCCTGCCAGCGTCGCTCATGGCGGCTTCCGGGGGCGTTGCGATGGGCTAATTCATCGACCAGGGCGATGGCCGGCTTGCGTGCCAGCAGCCCATCCAGATCCATTTCCTCCAGTTGCCGCCCTTGGTAATCCACCTTCTTGCGAGGCAGCAACGGCAATCCCTCGACCATCGTCTGCGTCTCGCTGCGACCATGCGTCTCGACGATACCAATGACGACATCCACCCCCTGGCGGTGGAGTTCGCGTGCGCGTGCCAGCATGGCGTAGGTCTTGCCGACGCCAGGGGCAGCGCCCAGGAACACCGTCAGGCGTCCCGCCGTCTGACGCCGGAGTTCACCCAATAGGGCGTCGGCCTGTCCCGCATGTTCGGTTCCCATGACAGACCCAATCCTCAACGTGTTGTCATTGCCTGCATATCGTCTTACCTTGCGTTTCCGATCCGTGATGGATCACATCGCGCAAGTGCCTCCGGCGTCCATCCATCAAATAATGCTTTGATTTCAATAGGTTTCTTGCAGGCTTGCAAGGCCCCTCGAAATGCTCGATCCGAGAACAGCGAGGCCGTATGAGCCAAAAGCTCAAGATGCTCCTGATTTGCCGGACTGGGAACCAGCAGCACCAGGGCGTCGGATACGAGCCCCGCGTCCGGGGCATCGAAGTCCAGTCCTGGCACGAGACGCACGTACAGAGCGCGAATATGATTCAGACCGCTTACCCTGGCATGGGGAATGGCAACGCCTAGACCCAACGCCGTCGATCCTGCCATTTCTCGTCGCATCAGAGCGGAGGCGACGGCATCCGCAGGCAAATTGCCGATGCGTTCAGTATGCAGGCCAATGGTCTGGAACAATTGCCGCTTGTCAGCGACCTCCAAGCCGAGCAGCAGGTCTTCGGTCTGAACATAGCGACTCAGTGCAGTCATTGCTTGGCCACAGGCGTCTTGGCGACCGCATCCAGCGCCAGATTCAACTCCAGCACATTCACGCGAGGCTGGCCCAGCAAACCGAGTTGCTTTCCCTCCGTATGCTGGGACACCAAGCCTTCGATGACATCGCGTGAAACACCGCGCGCATGTGCCACGCGATCAATCTGGATGGCGGCGGCTTGCGAACTGATGTGCGGGTCGATGCCGCCGCCGGATTGAGTGACCAGATCGCTGGGTATAGCGGAAGGTTCGACACCATACCTTTGCGCCAGGGCAGCTCGCGTCTCATCGACACGCTTGCGCAAGTCTGGATTGGTACGGGCCTGGTTGCTCCCAGCCACCGCCATCACATCGTAGTTGGCCGCGGAGGGGCGCGACTGGAAGTAGCGATCGTCCGAGAACGGCTGCGCCACCAATGAGGAGCCGAGGACCTTGCCATCGCGCTCGATCAGGCTGCCATTGGCCGTGCTCGGGAACAGCGCCTGGCCGAGCCCGACTCCGGCCAGCGGATACAGCAGACCGAAACCGACCAGCGAAATGATCGCCAGGCCGATGGAGCCGCGGAGCAGGCCCTTGTCGGAGATGGTCGGGGACACATTACCCGGTGTGCGGAGATTGGTAATTGCGTTATGAGACATGATCGAATCCTCAGAGAGAGAACATGGCGGAGATCGCAACGTCGATCACCTTGATCGCGATGAAGGGCAGCAGGACGCCACCAACGCCATAGACCAGCATGTTGTTGCGCAGCAGTTGCGTCGCGCTCGCGGGCTTGAAGCGCACGCCACGCAGGGCCAGCGGAATCAGCAGCGGGATGATGATGGCGTTGAAGATCAGCGCCGACAGCACGGCGCTGTTCGGGCTCGACAGGTTCATGACATTGAGCGCCGCCATCTGCGGGATCGTTGCGGCGAACAGCGCCGGCAGGATGGCGAAATACTTGGACACGTCGTTGGCAAGCGAGAAGGTAGTCAGCGCGCCGCGCGTGATGAGCTGCTGCTTACCGATCTCCACCACGGCGAGCAACTTGGCCGGATCGGAGTCGAGATCGACCATGTTGCCGGCCTCTTTGGCCGCCTGCGTGCCCGAGTTCATCGCCAGGCCCACGTCGGCTTGGGCCAGCGCCGGCGCATCGTTGATGCCGTCGCCCACCATCGCCACCAGGCGACCGCCAGTCTGTTCGGCACGGATACGCGCGAGCTTGTCTTCCGGGCGCGCCTCGGCGATGTAGTCATCGACACCGGCCTCGGCCGCGATGTTCGCCGCCGTGAGCGGGTTGTCGCCCGTAATCATCACGGTCTTGACGCCCATCTCGCGCAGGCGGGCGAACCTCTCCTTGATGCCGTGCTTGATCACGTCGGACAGTTCGATGACGCCCAACACGTGCCGGCCATCGCTGACCACGAGCGGCGTGGCACCCTTGCGAGCCACATCCGCGACACGCGCTTCGAGTTCTGCGGGGATGACGCCGCCCAGCATCTGCACATGCCGCGCGATCGCGTCCATCGCACCCTTGCGGATGACGCGCTCGCCAGGCAGGTCCACGCCCGACATGCGCGATTGCGCGGAGAACGGCACGAAATGCGCGCCTTCGGGTTCATCGAGCTTCTCGCTCTTGCCGCGTGCGAGCTTGACGATGGACTTGCCTTCCGGCGTCGGATCCGCCAGCGAGGCCAGCAGCGCCGCCTGACGCAGTTGCGCAGCGTCCACCCCGGCCAGCGCGTGGAACGCAGTGGCCTGCCGATCACCGTGGGTAATAGTGCCGGTCTTGTCCAGCAGCAGCACGTCTACGTCGCCTGCGACCTCCACGGCCTTGCCCGACTTGGCCAGCACGTTGGCCTGTAGCGCGCGGTTCATGCCGGCAATGCCGATGGCCGGCAGCAACCCGCCGATGGTGGTTGGGATCAGGCACACCAGCAGGGCGACCAGCAGCACGACGTTGACGTTCACGTCGACGAAGCCACCGATGAAGGGCAGCGTCACGACGACGATCAGGAAGGTCAGCGTCATCACGCCGAGCAGGATGCCTAGGGCGATTTCGTTGGGCGTCTTCTGCCGGTTGGAGCCTTCCACCAGCGCGATCATGCGGTCGAGGAAGCTGTTGCCCGGCTCGGCGGTGACGCGCACCACGATGCGGTCGGAAAGCACCTTGGTGCCGCCGATCACGCCGGAACGGTCGGTGCCGGCCTCGCGCAGCACAGGCGCTGACTCGCCGGTCACGGCGGCCTCGTTGATCGTCGCCAGACCTTCGACGATCTCGCCGTCGGCAGGCACCAACTGGCCTTCTTCGATCACGACATGATCGCCGGGGCGAAGCTCGGCGGCCGGCACCGTCTTCTCGCCGCCGGCGGCGTCCAGCCGCCGGGCCATCAAATCCTTGCGGGCTCGGCGCAGCGAGGCCGCCTGTCCGCGTCCGCGGGACTCGGCCACCGCTTCGGCGAAGTTGCCGAACAGCACGGTAATCAGCAGGATCGCGGTCACGGCCCAGCCGAAGCCGGGTTGCGCCCAACCCGCGAGGGTGGCGGCCGCCGTGACCAGCGTGCCGAGCCAGACCACGGCCATCACGGGGTTCTTGATGATGTGCTGCGGCGCCAGCTTGATGAAGGTGTTGACCAGGGCAGGTGCGAAGCCGCGCTCATCCAGGCGCGAGCGGCGGCCCGCGTGTTCTTTCGAGGTTGTATGGTTCATGGTGTTTTCCTCAACGCGCGACCAGGCTCAGGTGATCGGCCACGGGGCCGAGCACCAGCACGGGCATGAACTGAAGCAGTGTCAGGATGGCGATCACCGCGATCAGCGTGAGCGCAAAAGTGGGGGTTTCGATGTGCAGGCTTCCCGCGCTTTCCGGTGCTTGGCGCTTGCGCGCGAGCATGGCCGCGATCACCAGCGGAATGATGAGGGCCGGATAGCGACCCGCGGCGAGCACGAAGCTGGCAGTGACGTTCCACCAGACGCTGGCATCACCCAACCCCTCGAAGCCCGAACCGTTGTTGGCGAAGGACGACGTGTATTCGTAGAAGACCTGGCTGATGGCATGGAAGCCGGGATTCGAGTTCCCCGTCAGGCTCGGCACGGCCAGCGTGATGGCGGTCAGGCCTAGCAGGATCAGCGGTTGCAGCAGCACGAGTACTGCGAGCAGGCGAACCTCGGGCGCTTCGATCTTGCGCCCGAAAAGTTCCGGCGTGCGCCCCGTCATCAGGCCGGCCAGGAACACGCCCAGCAGGAGATAGGTCAGGAACTGCTGCAAGCCGCTACCGATGCCGCCCCAAATGGCGTTGATCAGCATGTCGCTGATCGTGACCAGGCCGGTCAGCGGTGCCAGCGAGTCGTGCATGGCGTTGACCGAGCCATTGGATGTCTGCGTCGTCAATGCGGCCCACAGTGCGGAAGGCTCGGCGCCGAAGCGGACTTCCTTGCCTTCCATCAACGCGATGTCCTGCGAGGTCGAGGAGAATCCTTCCGACCAGATGGCGAATCCCGCCGACACGACGGACATGGTCAACATCGTGCCGAACACCAACCCGGCGAACTTACGCCGTCCGGTCAGTCCACCGATCATGAACACTACCGCGACTGGGACCAGAATAAGTGCCAAGGTTTCAAGCAGATTCGATAGCGGCGTGGGGTTCTCCAGCGGCACCGAGCTGTTGGGGCCGTACCAGCCACCGCCATTGGTGCCGAGCTGCTTGATGGCGACCATCGGCGACACCGGACCCAGCGGGATCTTCTGCTCCTTCATTTCTACCGTCGCATCCACGGGAGCGACCACGGGGCCACCCTCCAGCGTGGCCGGCACCCCCTGGCTGGTCAGCAGCACCGACCACAGCAGGCACAGCGGCAGCATGAAGCGCAGCGTGGGACGGATCACATCGGCCCAATAGTTTCCGACATCCACCGGGGCCTGTTCCTGTCCATCGCTCTTGCGCTCTTGCGCATTGCGTCCACCGAAGAACCCGCGCAGCGTCGCTACGACCAGCGCCAGACCCATCATGGGCGTGATGACCTGCAAGGTCACGATGCCCGTCATGTGGGCCAGGTACGAGAGTTGGGCCTGCCCGGAGTAGTGCTGCTGGTTGGTGTTAGTCAAGAAGGACACCATCGTGTGCAGCGCCAGGTCCCAGCTCATGTTGGGCGCGCCGTTGGGGTTGAGCGGTAGCCACGCCTGGGTCATCAGGATCAGCCACACGATGACCGCCAGCACCAGGTTGCTCAGCAGGAACGCGCCGGCGTACCCGCGCCAGCTCATGCCGCGCTCGGGATTGGTGCCGATCAGCGCATACAGGGGCCGCTCCAGCCACAGAAACAGCCTGTCGCCGCGCATCGGGGCGCCGCGCATCACCGCGGCCAGGTAGCGACCGAGCGGCCATCCGAGACCGATCGCCAGGGCAAATACGAGAAGAAACTCAGTCATGATCGGACTCCATCAACGTGTTGCTTGGGGGGCTTGTGGCCATCACGCCCCCGGTCAGAAAGAAGCCTGGATGGCGAACTCGGCGCGCGAGCCGGCCATGCCGGGAAACAATCGCTTGGCCGCCGAATCGGAGCCATGCAGCGTGAGCCGGGCCTCGAACGGCGCCTTGAATGTCCAAACGACACCGAGCGCGCCGAGCGTGTAGCTGTCGGCATAGGCGCTATCGAGGACGTAGCGGGCCACGCTGCCTTCGATGCGCCACTGGTCGTTGATCGGATAGCGGGCGCCGAGCAGCGCATACGTGCCGGTCGTGTCCGTGGCCATCGCATTGTTCGAGTGGCCCACCGCCAACCAGTAGTTGTCGCGCCACGTGATGCTCGCGTTGATCTCGTTCCAGTTCAGGTTGGTATTCGCCGAGGGGTACTGGTAGCGCAGGAGATAGACATCCAGCGCCCAATCCGTGGCGATCTTTCCGCTCCATCCCACGGCAAGGTCGAACTCGCTGCGTGCGCCGTTGTCTGGCTTGAACTTGACGTTCGAGCCCCATACGGAGGCATACAGCCCCGACTCATGGGCGTACTTGACCCCCGCCTGGATGGCGGGGTCTTCGCGCGTTTGAGAGGACCCGCGCCAAACGTAGTCCGACGTCAATGTGGCGTTGCCTGAAACCTGCGCTTGCGCGCTGCTCGCCATTCCCAGCAACAGCCCAGCGACGGCGACGACCTTGGCGGTCGGGTGAATATTCTTGAGAGGCATGTTTTGCTTCGCAAATCAATGGCGAAATAGCCAGACTCAAGTATTCGATAGAGGCCCGTAAATTCTCCATTCAGGGAAAGGGATCGCACATAAATTCTGCGTAAACTTTGAGGAGGCATTGAGCCTTCCAAGCACGATGAAGACACGCCGCACTGCAAGGGCGTGGACCGATCCTCGGACGAGGACGCCGGGCAGGAATTTACGTCGAATTTACGGCGAGCCATCCGCAGCTCGGATATGGTTTTTGATTTGTATGCTTGGAGATATCGATGCCCTCGGTATTGCAGGACATCATCTTCGTTGCTGTTGTCGTGATCGCCTTTCTCGCACTCTTTCGCGTATCCGAAGGAGTCGCAAAGTGGTTCGAGAATCACTTTAGAAAGCCATCGTCACACAGCAGGCGCCGAGAAGGCGCACACGAAAAATAGTATTTCGTAAGGAGGCAACAGTCAGCCTCTCTGGCGGGGGCGCGACTTCGGCTGGCAATGCAACGTGATGAGATAAAGAGAATGGAGCTACGTCATCTTCGTTGTTTTCTCGCAGTCGCAGAAGAACTCCACTTCGCTCGCGCGGCCGAGCGGTTGCACATAGAGCAGTCTCCGCTATCACGAACCATCAAGGAGCTGGAAGACGAATTGGGCGCGCGACTGTTCGCGCGTACCACGCGCAGCACCCGACTGACCCGTGCGGGCAAGTTGTTTCTGGAGCATGTGCCACGTGTCTTCGCCGCCTTGCAGCAGGCGCGGGACAGCGTGAAGGCTGCGGCCAACGGCTTTCACGCCCAAATACGCATCGCGCTGTCCGATGGCATTACACCGTCGCGCCTGCCAACCCTGCTGGCGTTGTGCCGCCAGGAGGAGCCCGAGATAGAGATTCGCTTGTTCGAGGTTCCGCTGTCGCAGCAGATCAAGGGCTTGCAGGAGGACTTGTACGACGTAGGATTCGCCCAATCGGATGAAGTGGGTGAAGCGCTTGTCGCCGAGCCGGTGTGGAGCGATTCGCTGATGGTGGCCGTGCCGGCTCGGCATACGCTGCTCAAACACAAGCGCATCCCCTTGGACGAAGTCCTACGTCATCCGCTGGTGCTGTGTGATCCGCAGGTGTGCGAGGGCCATGCAAAGCAGATCGAGCGGGTGTTGCGACGGGCGGAGACGGAGCCGCTGATTGCCGAGCGAGTGGCATCCTGCGACCTGATGATGGCACTGGTTTCGGCCGGCTTTGCCTTGGGCCTGACCGGGGCAGCACACATTGCGGCCAGCCGCGAGCCTGGCGTGGTCGCCCGTCCCCTCGAAGGCCGTTCGCCTGTGCTGACCACCTACCTGCTGCGCCCAGCCGGCGAGCCATCGAGAACCCTGGCGCGATTCATTGAACGCGTGCATTCCATCGAATCGCCCAGCGGCGCCAGGACCAGGCCCCCGCCTCAACCTCATATTTCGGAGGACAGTGAGCCATGAACAAGATCACATCGTTCCTGCTGACCGTGGTGCTGGCCGCTTGCGGCCAGTCCGAGACACCGACGTCGGTGGCCGTGCCGACGGTTGAGGAACTTGCGACCAACCCTGAACGGCTCAAGGAGCTTCGCCAACAGTGCAAGCTCGATCGCGCCAAGCTGGGTGACGAGTTGTGCAACCGCGTGGCCGAGGCCACGCGCAAGCGGTTCTATGGAGATGGAACCGTGCCCTACACGCCGCCTGAGACACCGCCGAAGTTCTGATCGCAGTTTCCGCGCCACAAACTCAAAAAGATTTCTCTACACGCCGCAATGCGCTCGCGCTTGCGGCGTTTCTTCTTCCTTCGCTACTGCGCGAACTCTTGCTTTTTCCTCGACCTTTCTCCCGATAAAGGTCTTTGACCGGCACCGACCCAGCTCTGATCCTCGCCTGTGCGGCACGAATGCGTGCTGCTTTCAAGCGAGGAATCAGCGCAGGAGAAATCGGAGGCCAGGTCATGCAAGGGACGAACGTGCTGTTCGGTCAGATTGCCGTGGTATTCGGCATCGTGATCGCCGGAGTGTGGGGCGCCACACAATGGACAGCAGCGGCCCTTGGCTACCAAGTACGCCTTGGCTCGCCCTGGTTCGATTTTCTTGGCACGTCGATCTACCACCCGTGGAAGCTGTTTGAGTGGTGGTTCTTCTTCGGCGCTTATGCGCCGGAAGTCTTCGACACCGGCGGCGCCATTGCCGGTGCCAGCGGCATGGTCGCCGTGGGCGTCGCCATCGCCATGTCGGTATGGCGCTCGCGCCAAGCGCGCCTGGTCACGACCTACGGCTCTGCGCGCTGGGCCAACGCGCAGGACATTCGCAGGGCTGGCCTCACGCAGCCTGCCGGTGTGTTCCTGGGCCAGCACGATCGCCAGTACCTGCGACATGAAGGCCCGGAACACGTCCTGACCTTCGCGCCCACGCGCTCGGGTAAGGGCGTGGGCCTGGTAGTGCCCACCTTGTTGAGCTGGCCCGCGTCGGCCGTCATCCACGACATCAAGGGCGAGAACTGGCAGATCACCGCCGGCTGGCGCTCGCGCTTCTCGCATTGCCTGCTGTTCAACCCCACGGATGCGAAGTCGGCGGCCTACAACCCGCTGCTGG
>CAYRHV010000050.1:0-12092 GCA_964424045.1 uncultured Ottowia sp.
CTGCGGCCCTCCGGGTGAATGCCTGGCCGGCCCGCCCTCGTCGTTGCCGTGCTCGCCGGGTATCCAACCCGGCTGCGCTCGCCGCCTCGATGGCGGCCCGGCCAGGCGCTCACGCGCAGCCGATTGTCCCGTTTCGCTGGGCCTCGTGCGTCCCCCCGGGGGGAAGGCGCGCAGCGCCATAGGGGGGGTCATGTCAAGCCGCCAGTTTCTCGTGCGCCAGCGGCTTGGGCGGCGGCGGCACGCGCGCCATGATGCGCAGCACGATCTGGTCCGCCGACAGGCCCTCGGACAGGGCCTCGTAGGACAGCACCAGGCGGTGGCGCAGCACGTCGGGCACCAGGTCGCTCATGTCCTCGGGCAGGGCGTAGGCGCGGCCGCGCATCAGGGCCAGGGCGCGCGCGCCCTCGATCAGGCCGATGGTGGCGCGCGGGCTGGCGCCGAAGCTCAGCATGGGCGCCAGCTCGGGCAGCTGCACGTCGGCCGGCGAGCGCGTGGCCGCGACCAGGCGCACCGCATACTGCACCAGGGACGGGTCGACGTAGACCTGCCGGCATTCGTGCTGCAGGGCGGCGAGCTGCTCCATGCCGGCCACCGCCTGCACGTCGACGCGCGGACCGGTGACGCGCTGGGCGATGACGAATTCTTCCTCCTCGCTCGGGTAGTCCACCAGCACCTTCATCATGAAGCGATCGACCTGGGCCTCGGGCAGGGGGTAGGTGCCTTCGGTCTCGATCGGGTTCTGCGTCGCCATCACGAGAAAGGGTTCGGGCACGAAGTGGGTCTGGCCGGCGATCGTGACCTGGCGTTCCTGCATCACCTCCAGCAGGGCGCTCTGCACCTTGGCCGGGGCGCGGTTGATCTCGTCGGCCAGCAGCAGGTTGGTGAACACCGGGCCGAGCGAGGTCGTGAACTCGCCGCTCTTCTGGTTGTAGATGCGCGTGCCGATCAGGTCGGCCGGCACCAGGTCGGGCGTGAACTGGATGCGCCGGAACTGGCCCTGCAGCACGCCGGCCAGGGTCTTGACGGTGAGCGTCTTGGCCAGGCCGGGCACGCCCTCGACCAGCAGGTGGCCACCGGCCAGCAGGGCCACCATGACGCGCTCCAGGAAGCGGTCCTGGCCCACCACCACGCGCTTGACCTCGTAGAGGATGCGTTCCATCAGTTCGGCCGTCTGCGGGTCGGCCTGGAGGCGTTGCTTGTCCTGCTCGTTCATGTCGGGTTGCTGCAATGGGGTCAGAAGGGGACCTGGCCGGCGCCGGCGGCGGCGTTTTCGATCGGCACGGCAAAGCCGATGCCCAGGAAGGTGCGCGCCGAGGTCGGATTCAGGATCGCGGTGACGATGCCCACCACCTGGCCGTCCATGGTGGCCAGCGGGCCGCCGGAGTTGCCGGGGTTGGCGGCGGCGTCGAACTGGATCAGGTTGCGCATCAGCTGGCCGCCCTCGGGCGAGCGAAAGCCGCGCCCCAGGCCCGACACCACGCCCGACGACACCGAGGGCCCGATGCCGAACGGAAAGCCGATCGCGACCACTTCGTCGCCGGGGAACAGGTCACCGGTCGAGCGCATGGTGGCGGCCTGCAGGTCGTCCGGGATCTTCAGCGCGCGCAGCACCGCCAGGTCGTTCTCCGGCATGATGTTGACGATGCCGGCCGGGCTTTCCGTGCCGTCGAAGAAGGTCACCATGATCTGCTCGGCGTCCTGCACCACGTGCAGGTTGGTGAGGATGGTGCCGTTGTCGATGATCACCACGCCGGTGCCGATGCCGTGGCCCAGTTCGGGGCGGCCCTTCTTGCCCTTCTTGCTCTCGAACGCGCCTTCGACGCGCACCACCGAGGGCGCCACGGCGGCTGCCGCACGCGCCGCCTGCGAGGGCAGCACCTTGTGCATGGCGGTGTGCAGCACCGCGTCGTCGATGTCCTTCTGTGTCAGCGGGCGCTGCGGCGACTGCGACCAGGGGCCCTGGCCCAGCACCAGGGCCAGCGCGAGGGCGGCGATGGCGCCCCACAGCGTCGCCGGGTGGCGCCAGGCGCGGTGCAGGCCCTGGCGGCGGGCTGCTGTTGCCGGCACTGGCGCGGCGGCTGGCTCGGCAGGCGCCTCGGGGGGCGCGAGCGGCTTCGATCGGCTGTAGAGAGCGGTACGGCGCATGGTGCATCCCGGACAGCGGAAGGGAAATGAGATGCACGGTAGCATGCTTTGGCCTGCAACGCGACCCGCACGAGAGATGGATCAAGCTGTCAACCCGAACCAGCCGACCGAGGCCCTTTGGACGCCGGATTGGGCCGAGGCGCCCGCGGGCTGGAACTGGGCGGCACAAGATGGCGACGGCAAGTGGTACTGGTACCGGACGCGCCCCATCCTCGGCCTGGCCGGGCAGATCTGGCGCGCCAACTCGCGCAACCAGCAGTTCGCCGGGCAGGGGGCGCCAAATCCCGACTGGGATCTGTCGCTGCAGCACCGGCCGGCTTGAGGGCGCGGCTGCGCTAAGCTGGCCGCATGTGCGGCTGGATCGACACCCATTGCCACCTGGACGCGGCGGAGTTCGAGCCCGACATCGACGCCGTGCGAGCGCGTGCCACGCGCGCGGGCGTGGCCTGCTGCGTCATTCCCGCCATCGGGGTGGCGGGCTTTGGCGGCGTGCGCGCGCTGGCGCACCGCCTGGGTGATGCCTATGCGCTGGGCATCCACCCGATGTACGTGGCGCAGGCGCCCGACGACGCGCTCGAACGCCTGGATGCCGCGCTGACCGAATGGGCCGACGACCCGCGCCTGGTCGCCGTGGGCGAGATCGGCCTGGACCTGTTCGTGCCCGAACTGACGACCGGCGCGCTGCGCGCGCGCCAGGAGCGGCTGTTCCGGGGCCAGCTGGCGCTGGCGCGCCGCCACGGCCTGCCGGTGCTGCTGCACGTGCGGCGCTCGGTCGACGCGGTGCTGAAGGCGCTGCGCGAGGTCGGTGCCGTGGGCGGCATCGCCCATGCCTTCAGCGGCAGCCGCCAGCAGGCCGATCAGTTGCTGGGGCTGGGGTTGCGGCTCGGCTTCGGCGGTGCCGCAACGTTCGAGCGCGCCACGCGACTGCGCGCGCTGGCCGCCAGTCTGCCCGAGCACGCCATCGTGATGGAAACCGACGCCCCCGACATCCCGCCGCAGTGGCTCTACGCCAGCGCTGCCGAGCGCGCCGCGGGTCGGCCGCAGGGGCGCAACGAGCCGGGCGAGCTGCCGCGCATCGGCGCCGTCGTGGCCGGGCTGCGCGATGTCGAGGCCGAGGCCTGGGCCCGCATCACCCGTGCCAATGCGCAGGCGGCCCTGCCGCGCCTGCAAGCGCTGTTGAGCGATATGAATCCCGACCGCGATCGGTCGGGCAATGACGCCGGAACGTGGTTCATGAACAACGATCAAGCATGAATCGCTGCGATCGGCAAGCGTTTTTCTTGTCAACCGGTTCTGATTGTGGCTGAATAGCAACAGCGCTCATTTCCGGGTGCCAGATCGTCGCACTTCCTTTCGGAAGCCCGCGGATGCGATCGATCCGGAAGCAACACATGGGCGTGCGTCAATCCCATGCATCAGATCGGAGTCCCTCCCATGAAGAAATCCCTGCTTGCCCTGGCCGTGCTCGGCCTTGCCGGTGCCGCTGCGGCCCAGTCTTCCGTCACTCTCTATGGCCTGGCCGATGTCGGCGTCGGCAAGGCCCGCATCGACGGCGACAACAAGCTCCACATGCTCAGTGGCAGCTCCATGAGCAACCTGACCAGCCGCGTCGGCGTGCGCGGCGCCGAGGACCTGGGTGGCGGCACCCGGGTCGGCTTCCAGTTCGAAACCGGGCTCAGCCTGAACGATGGCGCCACCCTGGGCGCCGGTGGCGGTTTCTGGGGCCGCCAGGCCAATCTGTGGATCGGTGGTTCCTGGGGCACGTTCACCCTGGGCCGCGCGCTGACGCCGTCCTACTGGGGCGTCGCGGCCTGGGAGCTGACGGGCCAGGTCAACTATTCGGTGGTGGGCAACACCTACCAGTACGCCGATGACGTGAGTGCCCGCAACAGCAGCCAGTTCAGCTACACCACGCCGGACTTTGGCGGGCTGACCGGACGCCTGGGCTATGTGCTCAAGGACGACCATGGCGGTCGGGCCAAGTGGGACCTCGGCCTGAGCTATGCCAACGGCCCGATCGGCGCCGGTCTGTCGGCCAACAAGACCAGCCATGGCGGCACCAACTGGGCGCTGGGCGGGAAGTACAACTTCGGCCCGTTCGCGCTCGCGGCGTCTTACAGCGACGTCAAGAACGTGGCCGGCACGAACCTGCGCCGGCGCGGCTTCTCGCTTGGCGGCCAGTTCGTGACCGGGCCGTTCACGGCGACGCTGGACCTGACGCGCGACACGCGCAACGAACTGGGCGCGAAGAAATACACCAACGGCTTGCTCGAAGGCAAATACGCGCTGTCCAGGCGCACCTTCCTGTATGCCGCCTACCTGCGCTTCGATGGCGAGAACAACTACGGCATCGGCCTGCAGCACAGCTTCTGAACGGAGTCTGCGCAAGCACCCAGCCGCCCGCCCCGGGCGGCTTTTTCATGCGGCGGCGCGTGGCCGATTCAGGGCTGCAGCGCGCGCCGCAGTTCGGCCGCGCACAGGCTGACCGCGCTGTTGGCCTCGTCCAGCACCTTGCCCATGGTGATGAAGCCGTGGATCTGGCGGCCGAAGCAGACGTAGCTGGCGCGCCCGCCGCCCTCCGTCAGGGCGCGTGCGTAGTCCAGCCCCTCGTCGACCAGCGGGTCGTAGCCGGCCGTCAGCACCAGGGCCGGTGGCAGCCCGATGTGGCTGGCCGCCAGCAGGGGCGAGGCGCGCCAGTCGGTCAGCGCCGTGCCGGGCGGCAGGTAGTGGCCGACGAAGTAGTCGATGGTCTCGCGCGTCAGGATGTAGCCCTCGCCGTTGCTGCGGTGCGAGCCGTGACCGCGGCGCATGTCGGTGGCCGGGTAGACCAGCAGCTGGAAGGCGATCGGCAGCGCCCCCTGGCCATCAGACTGGTCGCGTGCGGCCAGCGTCACGGCAGCGGCCAGGTTGCCGCCGGCGCTGTCGCCGCCGACGGCCAGGCGCGTGGCGTCGCAGCCGAGCTCGGCGGCGTGGCGCGCGACCCAGCGCGTGGCCGCCAGGGCGTCGTCGAAGGCGGCCGGGAACGGGTGCTCGGGCGCCAGGCGGTAGTCCACCGCCACCAGCGCGCAGCCGCTGACGTTGGCCAGTTCGCGGCACAGCGTGTCGTGTGTCTCCAGGTCGCCGATGACCCAGCCACCGCCGTGGAACCAGACCAGCACCGGCAGCACGGCGTCGGGGTTGGCGCCCTGCGGCCGGTAGGCGCGCAACGGGAGGTCGCCGCCGGGCCCCGGGATGCGCAGCTCGCGCACCTCGGCTACCGGCGGTGGCGTCGGTTGCGTGAGCGCGCGCCGGTCGCGGTAGAAGGCGCGTGCCTCGGCGGGGCTCAGCGTGTGCGTCGGTGGCAGGCCGTGGGCCACCAGCAGGTCGATCAGGGCCTGGGCCTGGGGGTGCAGCATGGTGGGCTCCTCGGCCTCTCAGGTCGTCGGGAAGGTGCCGGGCCGCAGGATGGCGGCGTCGACGTTCTCCAGTTGCGTGTGGCCGCAGAAGGCCATCGTCAGGTCCAGTTCCTTGTGGATGATCTCGAGCGCCTTCGCCACGCCGGCCTCGCCAGCGGCGCCCAGGCCCCACAGGAAGGCGCGGCCGATGTAGGTGCCGCGCGCGCCCAGGGCCCAGGCCTTGAGCACGTCCTGGCCGCTGCGGATGCCGGAGTCCATGTGCACCTCGATGTCCTTGCCGACGGCGTCGACGATGGCGGGCAGGGCGGTGATGGTGGAGGGCGCGCCGTCGAGCTGGCGGCCGCCGTGGTTGCTGACGATGAGCGCGTCGGCGCCGCTGTCGACGGCCAGGCGCGCGTCCTCCGGCTCCATGATGCCCTTGAGGATGAGCTTGCCGCCCCAGCGCTGCTTGATCCACTCGACGTCACCCCAGTTCAGGCGCGGGTCGAACTGGTTGGCGGTCCAGGCGCCCAGGTCGCTCATGTCGGCCACGCCCTTGACGTGGCCGTGGATGTTGCCGAACTTGCGCCGCTGCGTGCCCAGCATGCCCCGGATCCAGCGCGGCTTGGTCGCCAGGTTGACGAGGTTGGCCAGGGTCGGCCTGGGCGGGGTCGAGAGGCCGTTCCTGATGTCCTTGTGGCGCTGGCCCAGGATCTGCAGGTCCAGCGTGACCACCAGCGCGCCGCACCCCGCCACCTTGGCGCGGTCGATCAGGCGCTCGATGAAGTCGCGGTCGCGCATCACGTAGAGCTGGAACCAGAAGCCCGGCCCGGCGTGCTCCGCCACGTCCTCGATCGAGCAGATGCTCATGGTCGACAGCACGAAGGGCACGCCGAAGGCCTTGGCCGCGCGCGCCGCCAGGATCTCGCCGTCGGCGTGCTGCATGCCCGTGAGTCCGGTGGGTGCCAGCGCCACCGGCATCGCCACCTTTTCGCCCACCAGGGTGGTGGAGGTGCTGCGGCCTTCCATGTTGATGGCCACGCGTTGGCGCAGCTGGATGGGGGCAAAGTCGGCCTGGTTGGCGCGATACGTGCCCTCGGTCCAGCTGCCGGAGTCGGCGTAGTCGTAGAACATGCGCGGCACACGGCGCCGGGCGAGCAGGCGCAGGTCCTCGATGCAGGTGATCTTGCTCAGGTCGGTCATGGGCGTTCTCGTTTGCGCTGCATGGTATTCGCTTTCCGGAAGCGCGCGCCAGGACCCTGCTGCCACAATCACGCGCCGTGGCTGCCGCCGACCCCCGACCCGATGCGCCCTGGTCCGACCTGAGGACCATGGCCAGCCATGCCTGGGCGGTGTTCGTGGGCCAGATCGCGGTGATGGGCTTCGGCGTCGTCGACACCATCGTCGCCGGCCGCCACTCGGAGTTCTCGCTGGCGGCGCTGTCGATCGGCTCGGCCGTGTTCATCACCGTCCACGTCTCGCTGATGGGCCTGCTGACGGCGCTGCTGCCGATCTGGGCCGAGTTGCACGGCGCGCGCCGACTGGACCGGATCGGCCCTTCGGTGCGCCAGTCGCTCTACGTCTGCGCCGGCGCCAGCGTGGTGGGCATGGCGGTGCTGCTGCATCCGGCGCCGATCCTGCGCTGGACCCAGGTGCCCGAGGAACTGCGGCCGATCGCCACCGAGTATCTGGCCGTGGTGGGCTGGAGCCTGCCGGCCGGGCTGCTGTTTCGCGCCTTCAGCACGCTCAGCCAGGCGCTGGACAAGCCGCAGCTGGTGAGCTGGCTGCAGGTGACGGCGCTGGCGGTGAAGCTGCCGCTGTCGGTCTGGCTGACCTTCGGCGGCGCCGGCGTGCCCGAGCTCGGCGTGGTGGGCTGCGCCTGGGCCACCTTCGTGGTGAACTTCCTGCTCTGCGCGCTGGCGCTGGGACTGATCCGCTGGCAGGTCTTCTACCGCTCGCTGGACCTGTGGCGGCGCCTGGAGCGGCCCGACCCGGCCACCCTGCTCGCGTTTGCGCGTCTGGGCGTGCCGGCGGCGCTGACGATCGCGGTCGAGATCACCTCGTTCACGCTGATGGCGCTGTTCATCGCCCGCCTGGGCAGCACGGCCGCGGCGGCGCACCAGATCGCGGCCAATCTGACGGGCCTGCTGTACATGGTGCCGCTGTCACTGGCCGTGGCGGCCAGCGCGCGCGTGGGCTGGTGGCGCGGCGCCGGCGACGAGGCGCGGGCGCGCCGCGTGGCGCTGCAGGCCTGCTGGATCGCCGCGGCGCTGGGCTGCGCGCTGGCGGCGCTGCTGTTCGCCAGCCGCCCCTGGCTGGCCGCCATCTACACCACGAATGCCGCCGTGGCACTGCTGGCGACGCGCCTGCTGGGCTGGCTGGCCCTGATGCACATGGCCGATGCCCTGCAGACGGTGGCGATCTTCCTGCTGCGCTGCTGGCGCGTCACCCTGGCGCCGTTCCTCGTCTATGGCGTCGTGCTGTGGGGCGTGGGCCTGGCCGGCGGCTACCTGCTGGCCTACCGGGGCCTGGGGCCGCTGGCGCCCTGGCAGTCGCCGGTGGCGTTCTGGTGCGCGGCGGCGGGTGCGCTGTGGGTGGTGGCGCTGACGGTGCAGCGGATGCTGCGGCGGGTCAGTGCGCGCGCGCTGGCACGCCGGGCCGCGCTGGCTCCAGGCGCGGCATCGGCCGCCTGATTCGCACCGGCGGGTCGGCCAAAGCCCCTGACGCGATTGCCCTTTCTGTGCCGGCGCCGGGCTGGTGCTATCCTGCTTGCAGCCCCGATGCAATGGACTCATGATGCGGGGGCAAGGCGCCGTACGCGACCGGGTTTCCGGATCGCGCATGCGGGCAGCCAACAAACAGGAGACATGTCATGAAGCAATCATCCAGGCACGCGCGCTGGCTGCGCGGCAGCGCGCTGGGCGCGGCCATCCTGCTGGCGGCGACCCTGAGTGCGGCGCAGGTGGCGCCGACACCGCTGAAGTATGCCGAGCAATACGGGACGATGAACTTCCCGGCGAAGTTCCCGGACGGCACCACGCTCACCATCACCCAGTGGAGCCACTTCGTGCCGAGCTACGACAAGTGGTTTGACAAGTATGTCGAGGACTGGGGCAAGCAGCACAACGTCAAGGCCAGCGTGCAGCACATCTCGCTGGCCGACGTGGTGCCGACGCTGTCGGCGGCGATCGCCGCCGGCAAGGGCGCGACGCTGTTCGAGTCCGTGTCCACGCCAGCGTCCTTCGTCGAGGGCCTGCAGGACCTGGCCGACGTGAACAAGGCGGCACAGGCGGCGTTCGGCAATCAGCTCGAGGTCTGCACCAGCCAGAGCTACCTGCCCAACAAGGACACCTGGTACGGCTACTGCCACGGCTGGGTGCCGGATCCAGGCGTCTACCGCCCCTCGCTGTGGAAGGAGATCGGCTATCCGAACGGCCCGACCACCTATGACGAGCTGTACGACGGCGGCGTCAAGATCTTCAAGAGCAAGGGCATCCCGGTTGGGGTCGGCATGTCGCCCGAGCTCGACTCCGAGTTCTACGCGCGCTCGCTGATCTGGTCCTTCGGCGGCACCGTGTTCGACCAGTGCGGCGAGGTGACGCTCGATTCGCCCGAGGTGCTGAAGGCGGTCGAATACCAGACCAAGCTGTTCAAGGGCGCGCTGACGCCCGAGGTCTTCAGCTGGAACGCGGCCTCCAACAACCAGGGCTACATTGCCGGCGAGCTGTCCTACATCCAGAACTCGATCTCGTTCTACCGCACGGCGCAGGAGTCCAAGCCGGCGATGGCCGAGGACTCGGGCTTCACGCCGGGGCTGAAGGGCCCGGACGGCCACAAGGCGCTGCAGACCTCGCACGTCTGGCACATCTACGTGATGCCCAAGTACGTCACCAACACGCCGGAAATCCAGGCCGCCAAGAAGTTCCTGCTCGACTTCACCAACAACTACAGCTGGGTCACGCACGAAAGCCAGCTGTATGACTTCCCGGCCTTCCCCGACACCGTGCCGCAGCTGACGCAGCAGGGCGGCTGGCTCGACGTCGATCCGTTCAAGTCGAACCCGCCCGACAAGCTGGCGGTGTTCCGCAACGCTGCCGACTGGACGGCCTGGCCGGGCTACCCGGGCGTGGCCAATCCGGCCGTGAGCGAGGTCTACAACACCAACCTGCTCAGCACCATGATGGCCGACGCGGCGCGTGGCAAGAAGACGCCGCAAAAGGCGGTGCAGGACACCGCCAGGCAGATCGACACCATCGTCGCCAAGTGGAAGGACAAGGGCTACGTCGGCTGCGCCGCGCCCGCCAAGTGAGCCACGCGCTGGACCGGCTGAATGGCGACGCTTGACCTGCAAGGCATCAAGAAGCACTACGGCAGCATCCGCGCGGTCGATGGCATCGACCTCGCGGTGGCCGATGGCGAGTTTCTCGCGATCCTGGGCCCGTCGGGCTGCGGCAAGAGCACGACGATGCGCATGATCGCCGGGCTCGAGCTGCCGACCGCGGGCCACGTGCGCATCGGCGGCCAGGACGTGACGCGGCTGCCGCCCCGCGCGCGCAACGTCTCGATGGTGTTCCAGAGCTACGCGCTCTATCCGAGCATGTCGGTGACGAACAACATCGCGTTTCCGCTCAAGACACGCGGCGTGCCGCGCGCGGAGCGCGAGCAGAAGGTCGCCTGGGCGGCCCGGCTGATGGGCATCGAATACCTGCTGGACCGCATGCCGGCGCGCCTGTCGGGCGGCGAGAAGCAGCGCGTGGCGCTGGCGCGCGCGCTGGTGCACGACCCGGCGCTGTTCATCTTCGACGAGCCGCTGAGCGCGCTCGACGCCCAGGTGCGGGCGCGCGCGCGCACCGAGCTGCGCGGCCTGCACGACCGCACCGGCGTCACCACCGTCTACGTCACGCACGACCAGGTCGAGGCGCTCAGCATGGGCGACCGGGTGGCGGTGATGCAGGCCGGCAAGGTGCGCCAGGTCGGTACGCCGCAGGAGCTCTACGACCATCCGGCGGACACTTTCGTCGCCGGCTTCCTGGGCTCGCCGCCGATGAACCTGCTGCCGCGCGGCGGGCGCATTGCCGGCTTTCGGGCCGAATACCTGGCGCTGGCCGGCGCGGCTGGCGCCGACGAGGGGCTGCGCCTGGCGCTGCGCATCGAGCGCATCGAGTTCCTGGGCGCGATGTGGCTGGTGCACGGCGAGGCCGCGGGCGACCAGGGCGACGAGAAGGTGATCGCGCGCGTCACGCCCGAGGTGGCCGAGACACTGCACGCCGGCGAGACGCACGACTTCAGCGTGCCGACGCGCTGGCTGCGCTGGTTCGATCCGCAGACCGGCCTGCGGGTGAGCGATGGCCCGGCCTGAAACACCCCGCATCGGCGTCGGCGACCGCGAGGGCCTGCTTGGCTGGCTCATGCTGGCGCCGTCGCTGGTCTACATCGTGCTGCTGGTGGGCCTGCCCTTCGTGCTGGCGATCGCGCTCAGCATGAGCTCGGCCACGGTGGGCAACCCGACGGTGCACGGCTTCGTCGGCCTGAAGAACTTCGTCAGCGTGATGCACAGCGAGGCCTTTCCGACCGCGCTGCGCAACAGCGTGATCGAGACCACGGGGACGCTGGTGGCGATCCTGATCCTGGCCACTGCGCAGTCCGAGCTGCTGGTGCGCGAGTTCCGCTTCAAGCGCCTGGTGCAGATCCTGTTTATCCTGCCCTGGGCCATGCCGGTGTCGCTGGCGGCGGTGGACTGGCTGTGGCTGCTGGACTCGCAGTTCAGCCCGGTGGACTGGCTGCTGCGGCAGATGAACCTGCTCGGGCCGGGCACCGTGTGGGGGCCGGCCAAGCACCTTTATTATTACGGCGACGAGGCGCTGGGCATTGCCTCGATCGTCACCATCAACGTCTGGCGCCTGCTGCCGATCGCCACCATCATCGTGCTGGCCGGGCGCAGCTCGATCCCGCAGGACATCTTCGAGCAGGCCGAGGTCGATGGCGCCGGCTTCTTTCGCGTGCTGTTCTCCATCACCATTCCGGCGCTGCTGCCGATCCTGGTGGTGGCCGTGATGTTCACCGGCTTGCTGGTGTTCGGCGAGATGGCGCTGACCTCGCTCACGACGCACGGCGGCCCGGGCGACTCGACCCAGATCCTGCCCTACTGGGCCTATCTCAAGGGCATCCAGGGCGGCGCACTGGGCGAGGGCGCGGCGGTGGCGCTGTTCATGTTCCCGGTGCTGCTGGTGGTGGCGGTGCTGGCGCTGCGCCTGGCCTATCGCAGCGGCGACGACGCGCCGCGCGGAGGCGAAGCATGACGGGCCGCCTGCTGCGCCGCGCCGGGCTCTACCTGGGCCTGCTGCTGTTCGCCCTGTTCGCGGTGTTCCCGGTGCTGTGGGCGGTGATCAGCGCGTTCAAGGAGGACAACGACCTCTACGACGTCGCCAACAACCCCTTCATCTTCAACGACCCGCCCACGCTCAAGCACGTCAGCTACCTGTTCACCGACACCAACTACACGATCTTCCTGTGGAACTCGCTGGTGATCGGCGTCATCGTCGTCGCCATCACCCTGGTGCTGGCGGTGCCGGC
>CAYRHV010000051.1:0-12085 GCA_964424045.1 uncultured Ottowia sp.
GGCATGCCGTTCGGCGAGAGCGGCACCACCAACCTGATGCACGTGGCGATCGTGTAATACGAACTTGCGTTCGAAATGACAAATGACAAATGACCTCGCTGCGCTTCAATGACTGCAACGTCGCAGACCATGCCGGTACCGTTTGCCATTTTTTTGAATGCGAATCGGTATAAACCGGGCATCCCCTCCGGTCCCCATTCCCCGGGAAGAAAACGCACCCAGCGGCCTGGGAGCCGCCCGCCACGGGCGCTCGCGCCTGGCCGGAACGCCGGTTGACGTCGCCTCCCGTCAATCGCCCGCGTTCGCCGTGGGCTTGGGAATCGGGTGACCCGGCACAACAGCTGCCGCCACGCTCGCCATGATCGAAGGCCCGGCATCCACCACCCCGCCATCGTCGGCATCGAACGCTTGCGGCAGGTAGGTCGTGATCACGGCAATCGCGAGCTTGTATTCGGGCAGGTAGCCAACGACGGCACCGCTGCCGGCAAAAAACTTGTTGCCGGTGATCCACGGGCCCTGCAGGATCACCCCCAGGCCGTAAGAGGCGTTCGCCGTATTTTTCCGGCACACTTTGCAACTGCCATCCGCCGGCGTGTGACCAAAACCCACCAAATGCGGCCCGGCCTGGAAATCATGAGACTCGGGCGAGAGCAGCCTGCCGGAGCCAATTGCGGCGATCGAAGTGGTCAGATCGGTAATGTCCGTCGTTTGCATGGCGCCGGCCGGAGCCGTCCATGAGGGGCTCCAGTAGGTCGAATCTTCATAGAAATATTCGCCGGGCGGGATACCCAGGCTCTTGCGGCGCTCCGAGCTGTAGGTATGCAGTACCGGTTCCGGGATCGCCGGCGTGTCCGACCCGCTTGTATTCTGCAGGCCCATCGGCTTGAATATATAACGATCCATGAGCTCATTCATGGGCAATTTCGCAGCCTTTTCCAGCACCTTTCCCAGAATCAGATAATCCGTATGTGAATATCCGAAGTTCGTACCGGAGGAAAACATGGGAGGCGCCGAGGTTCCGATCTGGATGAGTTCATCGGTATTCCACTCCCGATACGGGTCCAGATCCGTACCATTCTCCACCTCGGGGGCATAGACAAAATCCGCATATCCGGACGTCGAATTGGCCAGCATATGGATGGTAATGGCGTCGCTGCGCGGAAGGTCCGGAAAATAAACCGCCAATTTTTCGTCCAGACGGATCTGGCCACGATCCACCAGTTCGAGCAGGATCGTGGCGAGGTAGCTGTAAGCCACAAACCCGTTGCGCACTTTCATGCTCACTGTCGCAGGGACACCGTCAATCGATTCCCCGAAAGCCTCGCTGTAAATCGGATGGCCATCCGCCGTCACCTGCAGGATGAGTGCCTTCAGGTGATGCTCTGCCATTGCCCGCTCCGCAATGGCAGCAATTCGAACCGGATCCGGATGATAGGAGGAATTTTCCGTGCCGCCCCCGCATCCGCCGGCCAGCAGTGACAGCAGCAGAAGAGATAATACTTTCTTGTATGACATCTGACTTGAATCCTGATTTTTGCCGCGGCAGCGATGACGACCAGCCGACGGATGCGGTGGATATCGACGCCTCAGGCAATTCCCAAAAGATTCCACTCGACCCAGGCATCCTCTGAAACACGAACGCCTCTCGGACCGGCGCCACGGCGAGTCATGCGCATGCCCTACTTGAGTCCGAGGTGCGCGTTGAAGAAGCGCACTGCGGCATCGCCGATGTGGCGGTGCAATGCGGCCCGGTCGACGCCGGCGGCATCGATGCAAGCCTCGGGGGTGTTGTCACGGCCGATCGGATCGCACTCGTTGCCGAAGATCTCGTGCCCGACCGGGCCGGGCAGCAGGTCGAGTTTGGCCTGGGGCATGTGGCGAACGGCGAAGGCGGCGTTGTCCTCGGGCGGGGTGGACCGGTCGCCCTCGCCGACGATGATGTAGGCAGGGATGGCCATGCGGGCGAGCCCCGCCTCGTCCATGCCGAAGCCCTGGATGTCGCCGGGCGCCATCGCGAAGGCGGCCTTGATCCGGGCGTCGCGGACGCCGAGCGCAGGCGTGGCATCGACCTGCATCGCGTCCCGCAGGTAGGCCGGAACCACCGGGTTCTGCTTCCACCAACGCTGATAGTTCTCGAAACGTCCGGGGTTGACCTCGGCGCCACCGACCCACAGGCTCGTGAACCCGCCCAGCGAATGCCCGGCCACGCCGATGCGGTCCGGGGCGATGCGCGGCCCCCACACCGGGTCCTCGAGCAGATGCGTGATGTGCGCGGCGACATCCCGCGGCCGCTGCCAGACGCGGTTGCGCAGGTAGAGCGCGTTCGAATCGTAGGTATTGGCCTGGTAGTGGTAGAGCAGCGCGACGATGTAGCCGCGCGCTGCCAGGTACTGGCCGAACCAGGCGTAGCCTGCGCCGTTGCCGCCGGCTCCGTGTGAAAAGACGACGAGCGGACGCCTGACCGCATCGTCCAGCGCCGGCGCGTTTTCGTAGAGCTCGAGCTCGGTGAAAAAGAGCAGCCTGGCCGGCTTGGCAGCGGGGGCCGGGAGGGCCGGATAGATCAACAGGTGGTTCAGCTTCCGCCCGTCGAACGGATCGGTGAACTCCACCTGTGTCATCCCGACCTTGTGGTGTGCCTCCTGGGTCTGTGCGACAGCCGGGTGGCCAAGCAAGGCCATGGTGAGCCACAGCATCATGCTGGCGAGCGTGGTGCGCACGGTCGGCTCCCTGCCTGGATCTGGTTGGCTTCCCGACCGGGCTTCCCGTCAGCCGGCGAGCTCGGCAATCAGGTTGATGACCGCCTTGACCATCGCGTCGAAGCCGCCGACACTGTACTGGTTGATCGAGGCAAAGACGCCGATGTCGCGCCCTGGGGCGATCGCGACAAAGCTGAACTGCCCTTGCAGCCCGCCCGACTTGTGCAGGATCATCGGCCTCCTGCCTTCGGGCATGACCGCGACCCAGCCGAGCGTCATCGCCTCCATCCGGCCCTCGGCGTCGACGCCGGAGATCGGCGAGTGGCCGTCGCGCCAGAGCCAGGCGGCATGGTCGACGCTGCGCCAGGCATCGTCCGCCGAGCCCTTGTCCAGATGCCACGCCATCCACTTCAGCATGTCGTTGGCCGTCGTGTACAGGCCGCCGGCACACTGGATCGTCACCGGCGTCGGAACGAAGCGCATGGGCGAGCGGTCGAAGAAGTGGCCCTGCATGGTCCGGGCCTCGTCTGCGGCGTCGAGGTTGAACTTGGTGTCGGTCATGCCGCGAGGCCCCAGCACGCGCTCCGCGAGGAGCTCGGCGTAAGGCTTGCCACCCGCGTGGGCGAGCGCCAGCCCGAGCAGGTCGAAACCCCAGTTCGAGTAGAGGACGCCGGTTCCGGGGGCGAACAGATAGGGATCGTTCTTCGCCAGTTCGGCCCGCGAGCGCTCGACGGTGTTGCCGGCGAAGGGATCGTCCGGCGTTCCGCTGCCCTGGTTCGGCAACTCGCGTGGCAGGCCGGACGACTGGGTGACCAGGTCGACCAGGCGCAGCGTGCGGTCGTCGCGCTTGGGCACCGTCCAGTCCGCGCCGAGGTGTTTGGCGAGCGGGTCGGTCACCCTGATGGTACCGTCCACCACCATCGAACCCATCACGTCACCGCACACGGCCTTGGAGATCGACCCGACCCGCATCAGCGTATCGGCTGCAGGCTCCTTGCCCGAGCCATCCCTGATTTCGCCGAAACCGGCAAAGGCGGTCTCGCCCTTGCGAATGGCAGCCAGCACCATGCCTGGCGCGTCGGCGCCGACAAAGGCGATGGCGCCGGTGAAGTCAACCGCCTCCTGAAGCAGACGATCTTCCGCGGCCGCGCCGTATGGAATGGCCGCGGCGCAACAGGCGACGAGGGTCGAGACGAGCAGGCGTCGGCAAGGCACGGTAGTCATCGAGCGTTCCTCATGAATCAGTGGATCGATGGAAGGCGGAAGGGGAGATGGAAAGCCGCAGCCACGAAGCGGCAACAGATCGCCGGGTGCATGAACGCCGTCGGCTGATGCCAGCTCCATGGAGGCAAACGCCTGCGTTGACCTTCAAGACCCGCCGAGCACGGCGATGAAGTCCGCGGTGATGGTCGGTGCCGGATCGATCTCGACACCGTTCACGACTGCGGGAATATCGCTGTTGACCATGGAAACCAGTGTCGTCTGCGTTCTCGGGTCGTACTGGATGGAAGTGTTGAAACCGGGCAGTTCGCCCGTGTGGCCAATCCAGCCGCTGGAGCCCCCGAACCCGAGCGCGTAGCGACGCTCGAAGGAGTTGGGTGGCACGGTGGAGTTCATCGATGCCTCACGGATGGCCTGCATCTCTGGCGAGACGATGCCGCGGCCGGTCCCGAGCGCGACGGCCCAGCGGTGCAGGTCGTCCAGCGTTGAAATCATGTTGCCGGCCGAAAAGCCCCACGACGGGTTCCAGTCGGTCGCGTCCTTGATGATGCCGTCGGGGGGCTCCGCCTGGACGGTGATGCCGCGCCAGTGCGGGTCTGGAAACGCGTTGGACGTGGGCGCGAGCGTGTGCTGCAACTGCAGCGGTATCAGGATGTTCTGTTGCAGCGCCTGCGCAAAGGAAAGCCCGGTCTGCTGCTCGACCAGCATGCCGAGCGCGACGGTATTCGTGTTTGAATAGGCCACCTGCGTGCCTGCGGGGAAGTCCGCCGGTTTGCCACGGACATAATCCAGCAGTTGCTGCGGCGTGAAAACGGCTTGTGGGTCGCCGAAGAACGCGGCCTGGAACGTCGGATCGAAGGTATACGATGGAATGCCGCTGGTCATGCTGGCCAGCATTTCCAGCGTTGCGCTATCCCCGTTGGGCAGGCCGGGGATGTATTTCTCGATCCGGTCATCGAGCGCAATTCGCTGGCGTTCGACCAGTTGCAGCATGAGCACGACCGTAAAGGTCTTGGTGATGCTGCCGATGCGCGTGTGCGTCTGCAGCGTCGGCGGCGCCGTGCCCCCGCGTTCGGCCACCCCGGTCACGCCCGCCCAGGAACCGTCCGGGGTCCAGACGCCGGCCACCGCACCCGGGAAATCAAACAATGCGCGGTTCTGCTCCAGGACGGCCTGCAAGCGAGCCCGCAGCCCGGACGGCAGAGGCCGCTCATCACGTTCATCGCGTCCGTCGCCGCCGCAACCAGGCAGCACCAGCCCGCCGGCGGCAGCGGTCGCGACCCGGAGCGCATCCCGGCGAGTCAGCGACAGCTCAACATGTCTGAAAAAATCGTCACGCCACTGCGTCATATCGTTTCCCTCCAGTCAACCATCGGGCCAGCAAACGGGTTCGGTGCTCCGAAAGTAGCGCGGTGCCATCGATGCGCTCGCACCGGATGGCCTCGGCGTCGCCCTGGAGCCAGCACCTTCAGCTGCGCCTCTTCCACCACCGGCCGAGTCCAATCAACTTCTGCGGCCCAGCACCCCTCAGCGAGACAAACGCCAGGCACCGCGTTGGAAGCCGGAGCCGGCCGGCCCGCCACTTGAACCAGTTCGATCAACCCGACCGGCATGCGAAATCGCCTCGGTGCGGCATCTGCCACTGTCGCCGACACGCTGCAGGCCGCGGCGCCCAAGCTCAGCCGAAGCGCCGGTCGAGGAGCTGCAGTGGGTCGGCCGCTCAAATCCGTGAGTTGAGCTTCTTCGGCATGTGGGCCACCCGGACCCCGCACCGAACTCAGGGGCTCGCGGACACGCGCGCATATCGACCATGGGTCACGTCGTTGCCGAAATACTCGATCTGCATCTGCGCCGCATCGAACTGCACGGCAGAGATCGATCCGGGCGATTCGTCTTCACTCTCGATGTAGAAGACAAACTGATCACCGTCCCAGTGCCGCAGCACGTAATGCAGTGACGCCGGTCCGATGGTCAGCTCCAGCGTCTCGCCGTCGGACGACAAGGCCACCGTGGCGTCGCCGTAGTAGTCGTTGAAGTACTGGCCGACGTAATTGGTCAGTGGCTGCGGCGGTGCCGGCGAGACGGGTGGTAGCTGGTCGGCGAGATTCCCCACAGACTTGTATAGATCGTGAAACGCGGGTTCCAACTGCATGAAAGCGAGCCAGTCCTGGCTGGGTTGGCCCACGGGTGCTTCCTGCAGCGCCTGCTCACTGAAGTGCAGCACGATTGCTTCCGGCAGGCCGCGAGGCTGCGCGTTGGTCAGAACCGTGATTCCGAGTTTGTCATCGGGAAACATGAAAACGGACGTCGCCGCGCCCAGCATGAATGCGCCGCTGTGCGACACGTAGCCATGGCCCCCAGGGTCGGTGCCCGTGTTGAATCCGTAGCCGTACACGCCACCCGGCTGCGCAGTCATGGCCTCGCGCAGCGCGTCCGGGCTGAGCAGCTGCTTCCCGTCCCACCGGCCGTTGTTCAGCACCAGCATCATCCAGCGCGCCATATCGTTGGCGCTGGAGCTGACACCGCCGGCGGGCGATTGGGCGTCTGGTTGGCGCTGCGGCTCTGCCAGCTTGTACTCGGCCGGTTCCTTCGCGTAGGTGTCGTAACTGATGTCCACCTGGACGTGGCCCCAGGCGCGGTTGTCGAGCTTCGCAAAGTCGGCAAATCGCGAGCTGCTGCGACTCATGCCCAGTGGTTGGTAGAGCGTGCGCTCCGACAGCGTTTCCCAGTCGGTACCCGAGGCAGTGGCCATAGCCTGCGCCGCCGCAGTGAGACCGAAATTGGTGTACGCATAGGTGCCGACGTCATCCATAGCCGCCCTGCGCAGCCGCGGCAGGATCTCGGAGCGGTCGTAGCCCAGCACCTCCAGCCGGTCTCCGGCGTGCTCGTGCAGCCCCGAGCGGTGCGAATACAGCTGGCCCAGCGTCAGGCGCTCGTTGAGCTGTGGATCCGGGTACGGTAGCTCGAACCAGGGCAGCAACTGCTGGATCGGCGTGTTCCAGGTGTTCGTCCCATTCACTGCGCTGCCCGGCATCTGTCCGGTCATGACCGTGGCGCCGACCGCTTTGGAGACAGACGCGAGTTGGAACACCGTGTCGGCGTCCACCGCCGCGCTCTCGCCCAGCTTGCGTACACCGAAGCCGCGACTGTAGACAACCTGATTGTCATAGACCACGGACACCGCGGCACCCGGCACGCCCGTTCGAGCCAGGAACCGGGGAACCACCTCATCGAGTTGCGCCGCTGCCTTCTGCACCGCAACGGGCACGCCCCTGCCATCGAAGTCGCCGCCGCAGCCGGGCAGCAGGGTCACCGCAGTGCTGGCGACGATGGAAGTAACGAGGATCGAGTGAAGTCTCATGGGCATGCTCGTTGGTTCGGTTCATTCGCGCCTGGACCGGTAGCACCGCGACATACGCCCGCACCGATATCGCGAGGTTGGATGCGTGCTCAAACCACACAACTCCGCCGGTCCATCGCCACCCAGTTTGAAGCACAACGTCCCACGTTGCATAACCTTCCTTCGGCGTTGCGTCCCAACCTTTCGCAGCGCGTCCCAGTTGCCGGTTCGTATTCAAACGCCGCGCGTCGCAGGACCGACGCAGGCGAAGGGCTGAGGCAAACGCTATGATTAAAAGCGTGCCGGTGCGGTCCGCACACGTTGCGGGCTCGCCGGAAGTACCAACAAATCACCGGAGCCCCTCATGCCTGCCGGTTCGTGCGCACCAGCGGTGCTGGAAAACCTGTCGACCGCGACCATCGCGCCAGCACATCGCTTCGAGGTATGGCGGCACCGCGCGCACCGTATGGTCACGCTGGAGCCGCCGGTCAAGGACGCGTTGCTGAATGCTGAATTGATGAGGCTGTCCGATGGGAACTGCACCCTGGGTACGATGCGCTCATCCGCTTACGCCGCACGGGCCGATCCGAAGCGGCACCCCGCATGCGCCGAGGGCGCGGTCATCACCACCGTGCTTTCGGGAGAGGTGAACGTACTCGAAGACTCTGACGAACGCACGCGCGTCCGACCCGCCGCCCTGGCGTTCTATGACCTGGCACACGCTGCACGTTACCAGTGGATGAACGCATCCCGTGAGGCCTACATTGCACTGCCGCGTGCGGACGCCATTGCGGCACTGGGCGGCGCTCCGCGAGGGCTGATCGTGCCACTGGAGCATTGCACGCTGGCGCCGGCGCTGCGCAGCCAATTGGCGGTGGTGTCTCGCCTGGCGCCCACGCTCACGTCGGATGAGCGCTCGGGATTGCTTGCTGGTGCGCGCGCGCTGGCACTCCTGGTTCTGCGGCAGGCGGCGCACCCGGAGCCCTGCGACGACGCAACGGAAGACGCGTTTGGCAGCGTGGCGGCCGGCCGGCGCGCGGCCGCACTGTATTTCATGGAGCAGCACGCGCACGACCCAGAGTTGAATATTGCAACCATCGCCCGGGGCGCCAGCTGCTCGCGCACGCGCTTGTGTGCCGCATTCACCGACAACGGCGAGACGGTGATGGGCGCTCTGCGCGAGCTGCGGCTGCAGCGCTCGCGCGCGGCGCTGGAGCGCGGCGTGCCGACGCACCTGGGCGCACTGGCCTGGCACTGTGGCTTTGCCGACTCTTCCACCTTCAGCCGCCTGTTCAAACAGCGCTTCGGCGTGTCGCCCGGCGAATTCAGCCGTCGCGCGCAGACCGCACGACTCACGGCAGCACCACGCACCACCTGCACGGATCAGCCGTCGGGCTCCGGCCGTTGACCCGTCGTCGGGTTGCGGCGATCACGACGGACCACTTCTAAAGAAGCCACGAACGGGCCACTGTCGAAGAACGTGCCCGGTAGCACGGGCTGCCCACCCCAGTGGGCAAGCTCGCGTCCGTGCTGCCTCCGAGCGCTCGAGAATCAAGTCTTTACCCGTCCGTGCGATGGGGTCAGGTCCAGGTCCATATTGCAGATCGACGTACCCCCGAACTTCATCGGCTGAGCTGCACCGGCCGGCCGTTGCGGTCGAACGCCAGCCAGGCGCCCGGCATGCCGGCGCGCAGCGACTCGATCATGCGGTCGAGCACGCGACCGGCTTCCTGCTCGGACGGGGCCGCGCGCGACGTGCCGGACAGGGCGGCGGCAAACACCAGGCGCCAGGGCTGGCCGGGCGGCTCCATGGTGCTGGCCTCGGCCTGCAAGGCCTCGAACGAGGCCAGTTCCTCGGGCAGCTTGTCGACACACATCAGCGGCGCCAGCGCCCCGCCCTCGCCCTGCTCGAAGCGCGCGCGCTGGGCGGCCGTGGCGTCGTCCGGCAACTCGGCGCCGGCGAACACCAGCAGCAGGCGCTGGCGCTCGGGCTGACTGCGCGCCAGGCGCAGCAGGTCGTCAAAATGCTCGATGGTCTCGTCCATCACTGCGGCCATCATTGCACCAGCGGCGTGTCGGCGGCCTCGAGGTCGACGCCCTCGAGCTCGGCGGCGCCGGCCAGCAGCTGCAGGTACTGGCGCAGCGCATTGACCCAGGCCTGCTGGCGCAGCAGCAGCGCGATGCTGCCGCGCACGGCCTCGTAGGCGGCCGGCTCGGCGGCTTCGCGCGCCAGCACCTCGACCACGTGCAGGCCGTGGCGGCTCGGCACCAGCTGCGCCAGCACGCCGACCTGGCGCTTGCCGAACACGGCACGCGCGAACTCGGGCGCGCACTCGGCCGCGGTGAGCCAGCCCAGCGCGCCGCCCTCGGCGCCGCTCGGGCAGTTCGACCACTGGCGCGCGGCGGCGGCAAAGCGCGCACCGTCGTCGCGCGTGGCGCGCAGCTCCAGCAGCAGCGCCTCGGCGCGCTGGCGCAGCGCGGTGACGTCGACGCCCGGCGTGACGGCAAACAGCACGTGGCGCAGCTGCACGCGCTCGGGCGTACCGCCGACTTCGGGGTGCGCCGCGTGGTAGCGCCTGCAGGCCTCGTCGGCGGGCTCGGGCACGGCCAGGGCGCGCTCCAGCAGCTGCTCGATGGCCTGCGTCGCGGCGACGCTGGTGGCGCCGTCGAGCGTCGGCGCGTCATCCGCTGCCAGCAGGCCCTCGCGCTGCGCCTGCTGGCGCAGCAGCTCGGTGCAGGCACGCTGGCGCAGTTCCTCGGGCGCCGGTGCCTGGTCGGCGGCGTGCAGCGGCACGCCGTTGACGCGCGCAACAGTGGAAGTGGTTGCTTCATTCATGGCCGGGTTCTCCGTCATTCGTGTCTCATGCCGATTCGCTCAAAAAACAGGACCAACGACGCCGGATGGTGCCAGCATGGCCCACGACGCCGCAGTCATCGAAGCGCAGCGAGGTCATTCGTCATTTGTCATGCGTCATTTCGAACGCCAGTCCGTCTCACAGACCGCGCTGCGGCTGGTTGTGGCCGGGCGGCAGGTTCAGGCGCCGCGAACGCACCAGCTGATACGGGCGCAGCACGTAGGCCAGGGTGCCGAAGCCGCTCCACACGTGCACCAGGCGGGTGAACGGGAAGATCAGGAACACCGTCATGCCCAGGAACATGTGGCTCTTGAAGATCCAGCCGGCACCCGCCAGCAGCTCGGCCGCGCCACCGCGGAAGGTGACGATGCGCTGCGCCCACTCGGCCAGCACCATCATCATCGAACCGTCCAGGTGCTGGGCCGACAGCGGGATGGTGGCCAGGCCGAGCGCCAGCTGCAGCCAGAAGAGCCACAGCAGCACGATGTCGCTGGTGCGCGAGGTGGCGCGGATGCGCGCGTCGGTCAGGCGCCGGTGCAGCAGCATCGACACGCCGATGAAGCCGAGCAGGCCGGCCACGCCGCCCGAGACCATGGCCAGCACCTGCTTGGCGCCGGCGCTGATGAAGGGCTCGTAGAGGAAGTGCGGCGTCAGCATGCCGACGAAGTGGCCGAAGAACAGGAACAGCACGCCGATGTGGAACAGGTTGCTGGCCCAGCGCAGGGTGTCGGCGCGCAGCAGTTGCGAGGAGTCGCTCTTCCACGTGTACTGGTCGCGGTCGAAGCGGATCCAGCTGCCGATGAAGAACACGCTCAGGCAGATGTAGGGATAGAGGCCGAACAGCAGGTGGTCGATCCAGGAAGTCATGCCCGTGCTCCTTGTGAGTTCGAGGTGCGCTGGCCGCGCACGGCGTGGTAGCTGCGTGGCTGCGCCGGCCGGTCCTGGCCGGCCACGCTGCAGCCGTCGAAGGCCGGCGGTTCGGCCCAGACCGCGTCGAGTTCGGGCTCGGGCGCGATCGGCACCGCCTGGGCGCGCTCGCCCGCGACCTCGAGCACCGCAGCCACCACGCTGGCATAGGGGCTGCCGCGCTGCACCAGGGCGGTGAAGACGGCATTCAGGATGTGCGTGAGTTCGCCCAGGAACTCGCGCGCCAGCTGCGGCGGCTGGGTGGAGGCGTATTCCAGCACCACGCCCAGGTGGTCCGGCAATTCGTCGGCGTCCAGCAGCAGGCCGGCCTGGGCATAGGTCTGGCGCAGGTCCAGCAGCGCCGGGCCGCGCTCGCGCGAGTCGCCGTGCACGTGCTCGAACAGGTGCAGCGAGGTCCGGTGACCGCGGTCGAAGGTCTCGACGTAGCGTGCCTCCAGCGCGTAGGAGTCGTGGCTGGCGAGCTGCTCGCACAGAGCCTCGAGCTCGGCCAGCCGCGCGCGACCGAGGGCACCCTCGCTGCGCAACGCGTCGAGCAGGACGGGCACCTGGGCGCGCAGCGCGGCGTCCGGATAGGCCAGCAGGCGCGCCAGCGCGCGCAGCGTCAGGCGGGCCGGCTCGTTCGGGTTCTTGAACATGGTGCGGTCCTCCTCAGATGGTGGCCTGGACAGGGATGGTGCGGCGCTTCTTGCTGCCGAAGATGGTGATCTTGGTGGAGCCGTCCGAGCAGCCGTTGCCGAACGAGAAGCCGCAGCCGCCACGCACGTCGAAGGCGTTCTCGGCGTATTCGCGGTGCGTGGTCGGGATCACGAAGCGGTCCTCGTAGTTGGCGATGGCCATGATCCGGTACATGTCCTCGACCTCGTGCACCGTGAGCCCCACCTGCTCGAGCACGGCCAGGTTCTGGCGCTGCTCGACGTGCACGCCACGCTGGTAGGCGCGCATGGCCAGCATGCGCTCCAGTGCACGCAGCACCGGCGCGGTGTCGCCGGCCGTGAGCAGGTTGGCCAGGTACTGCACCGGGATGCGCAGCTGCGCCACGTCGGGGA
>CAYRHV010000052.1:0-11913 GCA_964424045.1 uncultured Ottowia sp.
CATTTGTCATGCCGGCGCCAGCCGGTGTCATCTGTCATGTTCACTGCATGCGAACCGGCGTCAGGGCCCCAGCAGGAACACCGTCGGCAGGCGCTGGCCGCTCCAGGCCTCGAGCGCCGCGCGGTCGGACTGCCACTGCCGCACGGTGGCGCCGCGGATCTGCTGTTCGGGCAGCGTCAGGCCGGCCGTCAGCGCAAGCCAGGTGTCGCCCTGCAGTTCGGCCAGCAGGGCGCGCAGCAGCACGGCGTTGCGGTACGGGGTCTCGATGAAGAGCTGGGCCTGGCCGCTGCGGCGCGCCTGCTGTTCCAGCTCGCGGATGCGCCGCGCCCGCGCCTCGGCGTCCTGTGGCAGGTAGCCGACGAAGGCGAAGCCCTGGCCGTTCAGGCCGCTGGCGGCCAGCGCCAGCAGCAGCGACACCGGGCCGACCAGGGGACGGACCTCGATGCCAAGCCGGTGCGCGGCGCGCACCAGCGAGCTGCCCGGATCGGCGATGGCCGGCATGCCGGCCTCGCTGGCCAGGCCGACGTCCAGGCCCTGCAGCGCCGGTGCCAGCAGGGCGCGTGCGTCCAGCGTCGCGCCGCCGGCGCCATGGTCGCCCTTCTTGTGCACGGCACGGGGCAGCTCGGCGATCGCGATCTCCTGCAGCGGCCGCGCCAGTGGCGTCACGGCCTGCACGCGCTTCAGGAAGGCGCGCGTGGAGCGGGCGTTTTCGCTGATCCAGTGCGGCAGCGCCGCGGCGACGGCGATCGTCTCCTGCGGCAGCACCTGCGGCAGCGGCACCTGGCTGGTGCAGCCGTGGTCCAGCGGGCTCGGCACCAGGTAGAGGCGGCCGCGCCGGCCTTCCGGCGCGGCGCTGGCCTCGGGGTGGCTGTCAGGGCGCATGCAGGTCCAGCTGTGGCAGTTGCCCGGTCAGGGCGCTTGCGTCCTCCAGGCAGCGCAGGTCGAGCAGCAGGCGGTCGTCCTGGATGCGGCCGATCACCGGCACCGGCAGGGCGCGCAGGGCGCGCGCCAGCCGTTCCAGCGCGCGTCCGCTGCCGCGTGGGCCGGTGGGCGCGATCGCCAGGCCGATGGAAGGCAGGCGCTCCACCGGCAGCGAACCGGAGCCGATCTGGCCCTGCATGGCCTGGATCTCGACCGTGTAGGCGCCGCCCAGCGCCTCCTGCAGGGCTGGCTGCACGGCCCGCGCCAGGGCTTCGATGTCTGCCAGCGGGCGTGTCAGCAGGCGCAGGGTCGGCAGCTCGCGCGTCAGGCGCTCGGGCCGAAGATAGAGCCGCAGGGTGGCTTCAAGCGCGGCCAGCGGCAGCTTGCTCAGGCGCAGCGCACGCTTCATCGGGTGCCGGCGGATGCGCTCGATGAGGCTGCGCCGGCCGACGATCAGGCCGGCCTGCGGCCCGCCCAGCAGCTTGTCGCCGCTGAAGGTGACGACGTCGCAGCCGGCGCCCAGCATCTGCTGCGGCGTCGGTTCGCGCGGCAGGCCCCAGGCCGCCAGGTCGACCAGCGCGCCGCTGCCCAGGTCGGTCACCAACGGCAGGCCGTGGGCCTGGGCGATCGGCGCCAGCTCGGCCTCGTCCACCGCCCGCGTGAAGCCGGCAATGGCGTAGTTGCTGGTGTGCACCTTCATCAGCAGAGCGGTCTCGGCGCCGATGGCGCGCTCGTAGTCGCGTGGGTGCGTGCGGTTGGTGGTGCCGACCTCGACCAGGCGCGCCCCGGCGCTTTCCATCACGTCCGGCATGCGGAAGGCGCCGCCGATCTCGACCAGCTCGCCGCGCGAGACGATCACCTCGCGCCCGTGCGCCAGCGCCGCCAGCACCAGCAGCACGGCGGCGGCATTGTTGTTCACCACGGTTGCCGCTTCGGCGCCGGTGAGCGTGCACAGCAGGTCCTCGACCAGGCTGTCGCGGTCGCCGCGGCCGCCGCTGGCGAGCTCGTATTCCAGGTTGTTGGGCGCTGCCATCATGGCGTGCAGATGCTCGCGTGCCGCCTCGGGCAGCAGGGCGCGTCCCAGGTTGGTGTGGATCACGGTGCCGGTGAGGTTCAGCACCGTGCGCATGCTTGGCGCCAGACAGGCCTGGACGCGCTGCGCCAGGGCGTCGACCAGCGCCGTCGGTGCCAGCGCCGACGCCACCAGCCGGCCGGCGACGGCCGCTGCGCGCAGCTCGGCCAGCAGGCTGCGCGCCTGCCCGGCCACCAGGGTGTGGCCGTGTTCTTCCACCAGAGCGGCAACGGCAGGCTCGCGCAGCAGCCGATCCAGCGCCGGCAGCGCCTGCGGGCTGGCCAGGTCGGGAACAGACGATGGGGCCGGCGTGCCGTGGACCACGGCTGGCTCGTGCCCCGCCATCAGGCGTGCCCCGGTTCCAGGTCGCCGTCGCCGAACAGCAGCAGCAGGTTGGTGCCGTGGCGCGTGAAGCCGGCCTCGGAGACCAGCAGGTCGAGCGTCACCGTGGCCAGGTCGTCGGCCACCGGCTCGACGTGGGCGTCGCCCTCCATGTGCATGATCTTCAGGTAGTGGCGACAGTGGTTGCAGGTCTCGGCCTCGATGGCCGGACGTTCGCTGGAGGGCTCGGTCTCGGTCACCGCCTGCAGGGCCTGGTACTGGATGGCGTCGGTCTTCAGGCAGTGCGTGCACGTGACCTGCTTGAGGCGCCATTCGGCGTGGCACAGCGAACAGTGCAGGAAGCGTTGGCCGCGCAGGCCCTTGCCGACGCGCGTGACGCTGGCCGTCGGCAGGCTGCCGCAGCAGGGGCAGTGCGTGCGCTCGCCCGTGGTGTCGAAGGCATCCGGATGCTTGAGCGCGGTGGCGGCCACCAGCTGCGTCCAGTAAAGCTGCAGGCCGGCGGCGATGAACGGTGCCGCCGCCAGGTCGAGCCCCAGCGTGATGCCGGCCAGCAGCCGTTCGGCCTGCTGCTCGAGCATGTCGTCGGGCAGGTCGATGACGGCCTGGGCGCCGCTGCGCGCCGGGCTGTCGGCGGGCAGCCGTTCCACCACCTGGCCCAGCAGCAGGCGCAGTTCCTCGCGCCACAGCGAATCGCGCGGCCAGTCGAGCGCGGCCAGCAGCGGCTGGCCGCGCGCGCGTGCCTGCTCGATCTGGCCCGCATCCGGCAGGACGATCGGCGGCAGGCGCTGGGCCCGTGCGTGTTGCGCCTCGCACACCACGGCCAGCAGCAGCAGGTAATCGCGCATGGCATGGCCGGCCGCTCGCTCGCGCAGGCGCAGGGCGCGCTCGGCGAACAGGCTGGCCGGCCGTGGGGGTCGCAGCGCGGGGATGTCGTCGCCCGAGCGCAGGAGGATTTCCTCGGGCGAGGGCAGGGTGGAGGGGTCGGGTCTGGAGGTCAAGGCAAAAAAAGAACTGCCGCCGGCGCGGGGCCGGCAGGCAGTTGCAGCGTTGGGGAGTTCAGGGAATGGTCACTTGGTCTTGGCCGACGGGCCCCGCATCTGGTCACGATACCAGAGCGGGTGGTGGTGCTTGGCCCAGCCGGCACTGACCGTGCCGCGGACCATGGCGTGCACCGTGTCCTTGACCCAGATCGCAGCGTAGGCATGGACGATCACCGCCAGCACCAGCACGAAGGCGGCAATGGCGTGCAGCACGACGGCGACACGCTGCAGCGCGATCGGCACGTCGCTGGCGAACCAGGCCTGCCAGAACAGCAGGCCGGTGGCCAGCAGCACGATCAGGCTCAGGGTGAAGATCCAGAACACCAGCTTCTGGCCGCCGTTGTACTTGCCGACCGCTGGCATCTGTGCGGCGTTGCCCTGGGAGATCAGCTTGCCGGCCGATCCGAGCCACTCCGAGTCCTCCTTGCGCCAGGTGTTCGCGCCCACGAACATGAAGAACATGGCCAGGAACAGCAGGAACATGGCGATGCCCAGGTAGGGGTGCAGGATGCGCGCCCACTGCGGACCACCGACCAGTGCCGTGAGCCAGAACAGCGCCGGGTGAAACAGCGCGAACCCGGAGACGCCGGCCAGCACGAAGCAGGTCACGACGGCCCAGTGGTTGGAGCGCTGGGCGCCCGTGTAGCGTTGCAGCATGCGTTTCTTCATGACTGGCCTCCTTGTCCACCGGAGCCGTTGTCGACGTACTCCTCGTCTTCCTCGGGTGCCTCGAGCGGACCCTTGCGCAGGTAGTGGAACCAGCCCGTCAGCGCAGCGCCCGCCATGGCGGCCAGCGCCACCGGCTTGGTCCAGCCCTTCCAGATCGAGACCCAGGGGCTGATGGTCGGGTCCTTCGGCAGGCCGGTCAGCTCCGGCTTGTCGGCATGCTTCATCACGTACATGACGTGCGTGCCGCCCACCCCTTCGGGGTTGTAGAGGCCGGCGTTCTGGTAGCCGCGCTCCTTCAGGTCCGAGACCCGCTGCTCGCCGTAGGCCACCATGTCCTCCTTCGGGCCGAAGGTGAGGGCGCCGGTCGGGCAGGCCTTGACGCAGGCCGGCTCCAGCCCCACGCCAACGCGGTCCGAGCACAGCGTGCACTTGTAGGCCTTGTTGTCGGTGGTGCTGATGCGCGGCACGTCGAACGGGCAGCCCTTGATGCAGTAGCCGCAGCCGATGCAGTGCTCGCTGATGAAGTCGACGATGCCGTTGGCGTATTTGACGATCGCCCCCGGCGAGGGGCAGGCCTTCAGGCAGCCCGGATCCTCGCAGTGCATGCAGCCGTCCTTGCGGATCAGCCACTCGAGGTTGCCCGGTTCCTCCTCGACCTCATAGAAGCGCATGATGGTCCAGGACTCGGGGGTGAGGTCGGTCGGGTTGTCGTAGACGCCGATGTTGGTGCCGACTTCGTCGCGCAGGTCGTTCCACTCCATGCAGGCGACCTGGCAGGCCTTGCAGCCGATGCACTTGGAGATGTCGATCAGCTTGGCCACCTCGGGCACGTGGGAGCGTGCCTGGGGTGGTGGTGTCGTCGTGGCCGAACGCAGGACCACATCCTGGGATTGCAGACTGGACATGGTTTACGCCTTTTCGATGTTGACCAGGAAGGCCTTGAACTCCGGCGTCTGCGAGTTCGCGTCGCCCACGAAGGGCGCCAGCGTGTTCGCCAGATAGCCGTTCCTGGTCTGACCCTTGAAGCCCCAGTGGAACGGGATCCCCACCAGGTGCACCTGCTGGTCGTTGATGGTCCAGGGCCGGATGCGCTTGGTCACCACCGCCTTGGTGACGATGAAGCCGCGCATGCTGCTGACCTTGACGCTGTCGCCGTGCTTGATTCCCTTCTCCCTGGCCAGCTCCTCGCTGATTTCCACGAAGGCCTCGGGCTGCACGATGGCGTTCAGCTTCGAGTGCTTGGTCCAGTAGTGGAAGTGCTCGGTCAGCCGGTAGGTGGTGGCGGCATAGGGGAACTCGTCCTTCTTGCCGAAGGCGTCCATGTCGCCCTTGAACACGCGGGCCACCGGGTTGCTGATGGCCTTCGGGTTGTCCGGGTGCATCGGATTGACGCCGATCGGGGACTCGAACGGTTCATAGTGCTCGGGGAACGGGCCGTCGGCCATGCCGATGGCATGCAGCCGGGCCGCGCCCTCGGCCGTCATGATGAACGAACCCATGCCGATCGCCGGCGCCGCGGTGGGCATCATGTCGGGCACGTCGTAGCCGGTCCACTTGCTGCCGTCCCACCAGATGTACTTCTTGTTCTCGGCCCAGGGCTTGCCGTTCTTGTCGGCACTGGCGCGGTTGTACATGATGCGGCGGTTGGCCGGCCACGAGTAGCCGAACTGCGGGTAGACGCCCAGGCCCGAGGGATCGTCCAGGCTGCGCCTGGCCGTCAGGTTGCCGGCCTCGCTCCAGCAGCCGGCATAGAGCCAGTTGCCGCAGGTGGTGGAACCGTCATCGCGCAGCAGGCCAAAGCCCGGCACCTGCTGGCCGGCCTTCACCAGCACCGCACGCGGCGCCTCCGGGTCGTTCGGGTTGGGCGGTGCCAGCACGTCGCTGATCGCCCGGCCGCTGATTTCGCGCAGCAGTTCCTCCGACGTCGGCACGTTCGGCAGCACGTAGTTCCAGTCGGTGCCCAGGATCGGATCCGGGAAGGCTCCGCCATCCTTGGCGTACATCTCGCGCAGCCGGACGAACAGGCGAGCCATGATCTCCGAGTCCACCTTGGCCTCGCCGGGTGGATTGATGGCCTTGTCCTTCCAGATCAGCACGCGGCTGGAGTTGGTGAAGCTGCCGGCCTCCTCGGCGAAGCAGGCCGTCGGCAGGCGGAACACCTCGGTCTGGATGTCCTCCGGCTTGACGTCGTTGAACGGGCCGTGGTTCTGCCAGAATTCGCCGGTTTCGGTCTCCAGCGGGTCGATCATCACCAGATACTTCAGCTTCGCCAGGGCCGCTGACAGCTTGTTCTTGTTCGGAACGGTGGCCAGCGGATTGAAACCCTGCGAGATGAAGCCGTTCACCCTGCCCTGGTGCATCAGCTCGAAGATGTGCATGATGTCGAAGCCGCCTTCGAGCTTGGGCACCCAGTCGTAGCAGTAGTTGTTGGCCGCCGTCGCCGACTTGCCGTAGTAGGCCTTCATGAGGCTGACCCAGAACTTCGAGAAGTTGTTCCAGTAGTTGAACTGGTTCGGGCGCAGTCCCTTCGGCGTGTTGCGCGCGATGAACTTCTCGTACTCGGGGTCGGTGTCCATCGGCGCGTTCATGTAGCCCGAGAACACCTCGGCGTAGGCGTTCATGTCGGTCACGCCCTGCACGTTGGAGTGCCCGCGCAGCGCGTTCACGCCGCCGCCCGGCCGCCCCATGTTGCCCAGCAGCAGCTGGATCATGGCCATGGTGCGGATGTTCTGGCTGCCGATGGTGTGCTGCGTCCAGCCCAGCGCGTAGAGGATGGTGCTGGTCTTGTCGGGCGCAGACATCTCGCCCAGCATTTCGCAGATCTTCAGGAACTTGTCCTGCGGCGTGCCGCAGATCCGGTTCACCATTTCCGGCGTGTAGCGGCTGTAGTGCTTCTTCAGCTGCTGGTAGACGCACAGCGGATCCTGCAGGCTGTCATCGGTCTTGATGAAGCCATCCTCGCCGAGCTGATAGCCCCAGCTGGACTTGTTGTACTTGCGCTGGGCCTCGTCGTAGCCACTGAAGAAGCCGTTCTCGAACTTGAAGTCGGGCTTGAGCAGGAAGGTGGCGTCGGTGTTGAACTTGACGTAGTCGTGGTGGATCTTGTCGTTCGACAGCAGCCAGTTGATGACGCCGCCCAGGAAGGCGATGTCGCTGCCGTTGCGAATCGGCGCGTAGAGGTCGGCAACCGCCGACGTGCGATTGAAGCGTGGGTCGACCGAGATCAGCCGGGCCTTGCGCTTCTCCATCGCTTCCACCACCCACTTGAAACCGACCGGGTGGGCTTCGGCGGCATTGCCGCCCATGACGAGAATGAGATCGGTGTTCTTGATGTCATTCCACGAGTTGGTCATCGCTCCGCGACCGAATGTGGGACCCAAACTGGTCACCGTCGGCGCATGTCAGACCCGAGCTTGTGTGTCGATCCCGACCATCCCCAAGGCGCGTGCGACCTTGACGGACAGGTAACTTGATTCGTTGGAGGAAGAGCTGCAGATCAGGAACCCGGTGCTGGTCCAGCGATTCACGGTCGTGCCGGCGGCGTTCTTCTGCTCGAAGTTGGCGTCCCGGTCGGCCTTCATGTGCGTGGCGATGCGGGTCAGTGCCTCGTCCCAGCTGATGCGCTTCCATTCCTTGCTGCCGGCTTCGCGCACCTCGGGATACTTCACGCGTCCCGGGGAGTTGATCATGTCCATGACGCCGGCGCCCTTGGGGCACAGCGAGCCGCGGCTGACCGGGTGATCCGGGTCGCCCTCGACGTGCATCACGTGCTGGCGGGCGTTCTTGGCATCGTCGCCAAGCTTGTAGATCAGCATGCCGCAACTGACCGAGCAATAGGGGCAGGTGCTGCGTGCGACCGTTGCGTGGGTGAGCTTGAAGGCGCGTGTCTCAGCCAGGGCGGCCGTGGGCGAGAAGCCCAGTGCCACCAGACTGGACGCCGCCAACCCAGCCCCGCTGACGCGGAAGAACTGGCGTCGGTTCATGTCCATGGGTTTGTCTCCTTGGTGCAATGCCTTGCGCCGTGGGCCTCCAGGGACAGATGCGCACCACGGCGGTGCATCGATACCCAGTCTATGACCAATGTCATTTTTGATGATGGGTGTAAACCCTAGGGTATGTTGCTCTGGCGCAAGGAAACGCCAGCCAGAATCTGACGCCTGCGTTGCGAGATGCGAGATGCGAGATGCGAGATGCGGGATCGGCGACGCGCGTCGGACGGCCGGCGCGGGCACCGCAGCGGGCGCCTCCGGCCAGTGTCCCTGGAGGCCCGGATCCTAGGGCGACGCTGAGCAAGTCCCCGTGATGCGGCGCGCCCTGCATGGGGATGGGATGCAAGACGCAAAGCGCGGCAATAGCCGCCGCCATTGCGAGCATTTGCAACGCCGCAGACCGCCGCAGGCAGGGATGCGCAGCGCTCGAGGGACTGGTTCAGCGTCGCCCTGGGCCATGTTGCTCCGGCGCAAGGAAACGCCAGCCAGGATCTGGCGCCTGCGCTGCGGGATGCGGGATCGGCGACGCGCGTCGGACGGCCGGCGCGGGCGCCCTGGCGCCCCCGGACCAGTCCCCCAGACGCCCCCGGACCAGTCCCTGGTGGCTCGGACCCTAGAGCGCCTCGCTGGCGAAGTCGGCCAGCCGCGAGCGCTCGCCGCGCGCCAGCTGGATGTGGCCGCCGTGGCGCCAGCCCTTGAAGCGCTCGATCGCGTAGGTCAGGCCCGACGAGCCCTCGGTGAGGTAGGGCGTGTCGATCTGCGCCAGGTTGCCCATGCAGATGATCTTGGTGCCGGGGCCGGCGCGCGTGATCAGGGTCTTCATCTGCTTGGGCGTCAGGTTCTGCGCCTCGTCGATGATGACCCACTTGTTCATGAAGGTGCGCCCGCGCATGAAGTTCATGCTCTTGATCTTGACGCGGCTGCGGATCAACTCGTTGGTGGCGGCGCGCCCCCAGTCGCCGGCGCCACTGCCGTCGCCCTTGGCGAGGAACTCGAGGTTGTCGTCCAGGGCGCCCATCCAGGGCCCCATCTTCTCTTCCTCGGTGCCCGGCAGGAAGCCGATGTCCTCGCCCACGCTGACGGTGGCGCGGGTCATGATGATTTCGCTGTAGCGGCGCTCGTCCAGCACCTGGGTCAGGCCCGAGGCCAGCGCCAGCAGCGTCTTGCCGGTACCGGCCGTGCCGGTCAGCGTGACGAAGTCGATCTCCGGGTCCATCAGGAGGTTGAGGGCGAAGTTCTGCTCGCGGTTGCGCGCCGCGACGCCCCAGACGTTGTTCTTCAGGTGCGTGTAGTCCTTGAGCGTGCGCAGCACCGCCGTCTTGTCCTGGATCTCGGTCACGCGGGCATGCAGGCTGGGCTCGCCCGGGGCCTCGAAATAGACGAACTGGTTGATGTCCAGCTCCGCCACCACGGGTCCGCCGATGCGGTAGTAGGTGGCGCTGCCGTTTTGCCAGCTTTCCACGTTCTTGCTCTGCCGGGTCCAGAAGTCGGGCGGCAGGGCGAAGGCGCCGGAATAGAGCAGGTCGCCGTCGTCGAGCGTCTTGTCGTTTTCGTAGTCCTCGGCGGTCAGGCCCAGCGCGCCGGCCTTGACGCGCATGTTGATGTCCTTGGACACCAGCACCACCTGGCGCGGTGCGTGCTGCTGCTCCAGCGCCGCGACCACGCCCAGGATCTGGTTGTCGGCCTTGCCCGGCGGCAGGATGGCGGGCACGGGCGCGTCCAGCGGGGCGGTCTGGAAGTGGAGCCGGCCGCTGGCTTCGCGGTGGCCGATGGCGTCGAGCTTCAGCCCGGTCGCCATGCTGGCGCCCTTGACGCGCGCCAGGGCATCGATCAGGCGGCTGGTCTGGCGCCCGTTGCGCGCCACCTCGGTGGTGCCCTTCTTGTGCGCATCGAGCTCTTCCAGCACCACCATGGGCAGGAAGATGTCATGCTCCTCGAAGCGGAACAGCGCCATCGGGTCGTGCAGCAGCACGTTGGTGTCGAGCACGAACAGGCGCATCGGTTCGCCGGCACGGCCGCGCTTCGGGCGGACTGCGGGCTTCTTGCGGGCGATCGGCCCGGTTTCGACCGTGGTCGGAACCGGAGCGGGGGGCGGTGCGGACGGGCTGCGCAGCAGGACCGCCGCCGTGGTCGGCGCCGGAGCGCGGGCGCGCGCTGGCGCGGGTGTGGCTGACGGCGGCGGGGGCGGGGCGGGCGCCGGGCGGGCCTGGCTCGCGGTGCGTGCCGGACCGGTTTCAGCGGTGCTTTCGAGGCGGCTGCCGCGTCGGGTGGGCGGTGGGGGCAGGGGCATGGGGAGGCGGGAATGCGGTCGGCACGCGAGACAAGAAAAAGCCGCCTGGCTCGGCCGGGCGGCTTTGCGATTCAGGTCGGTGGCCGGGCAGGGCGGCCGCCACCGACTGGCCTGGAAGCGGACGGGAGGCCGCTGCCGGTGCCTGCCACGCTCAGGCGGCTTTCTTCAGGACCTTGACGGCCTTCAGGACTTCGTCGACGTGGCCGGGAACCTTCAGGCCGCGCCACTCCTGCACCAGCAGGCCCTCGGCGTTGATGAGGAAGGTGCTGCGCTCGATGCCCTTGACCTTCTTGCCGTACATGATCTTGTTCTTGACCACGCCGAACATGTGGCACATCTTCTCTTCGGTGTCGGCGATCAGCTCGAACGGCAGTTCGAGCTTGGCCTTGAACTCGTCGTGCGACTTCATGTTGTCGCGCGAGACCCCGAACACGATCGCGCCCGCCTTGACGATGTCCTTGTACTTGTCACGGAACTGCATTGCTTCCGTGGTGCAGCCGGGGGTGTTGTCCTTCGGGTAGAAATACAGAATCATGGCCTGCCCGAGATGAGAGGTGTTGGTGACTTTCACGCCACCGGTGGCAATGGCTTCGAATTCGGGCAGGGGTTTGTTGACAACAATCGCCATAAGGACTCAATCTCCAGACGTCATGTATCGTGAGGCAGCGCCGGGTGGCATCGACCCGGCACTGCGGCGCCTGCGCAAATGGCGTACCCTGGTACACAATGCTCGCAAACGCGCGGTCGAGGCTCTATTTTAGCCGATTGGGTCAAGTGCTGCCGGTTTCCAGCAGCAGGGCGGCGATCACGCGCCGGCCCTCGCCGGCCAGAATGTTGTAGGTACGACAGGCTGCGGCCGTGTCCATGGACTCGACGCCGATGCCGGCCTCGATCAGCGGGCGGATCCAGGCCGGCTGAGGAAAGCGCAGGCGCGTGCCGCTGCCGAACACCACCAGTTCGGGGGCGTTGAGTGCCAGCGGCTCGAACAGGGCACCGGACAGCTCCTCGAAGCGGCTGCAGGGCCAGGGTTCGCGCGTGCCGTCGAGTTTCAGCAGCACGCTGTGCTCGATGCGCACGCTGCCGATGGCGATCCAGCCCGCGCCGTAGGCCGTGATTGCCTGGCCGAACTGATCGGGCTGAAACTTCATGACGGTGTCCGGTTCACAGATGTGGTCCAATTCTAGGTTTTCCGCGGAGGCGGCCTGCCGCGCGAGGTTTTCCCCATGAAGACGATTTCCAAGTCCACCAAACTCGCCCATGTGCTCTATGACGTGCGCGGCCCGATCGTCGAGGCGGCGCAGCAGATGGAGGAAGAGGGGCAGAAGATCATCAAGCTGAACATCGGCAACATGGCGCCGTTCGGCTTCGACCCGCCGGAGGAGGTGGTGCAGGACATGATCCGCAACCTGCCCGACTCGGCCGGCTACTCGGACAGCAAGGGCCTGTTCGCGGCGCGCAAGGCGGTCATGCACTACACGCAGGAAAAGGGCGTGGCGGGCGTGACGATCGACGACATCTATCTGGGCAATGGCGCCAGCGAGCTGATCGTGATGGCGGTCAACGCCCTGCTCAACGACGGCGACGAGCTGC
>CAYRHV010000053.1:0-11724 GCA_964424045.1 uncultured Ottowia sp.
GCGCCAGGCCAAGCAGCACCGCCAGCACCAGCGGCACGATCGCCAGGCCGCCACCAAAGCGCATGCCCCAGGTGTGCATGTCCCGATGCTCGACGCTACTGACCTCGTGCATCAGGTAGGCCAGCGGCGTCACGAACACGCTCACCAGCGCAATCGCGAACAGCAGCAGCACGACGCGCGGGCTCAGCGGCACCTGCCCGCCGCAGGCCTGTACCAGGGCCAGCCAGGACACCAGCATCAGCAGCGTCCAGGTGAACTGCAGGGCATGGCCGCCGCCCCAGAACAGGATCTCGTAGTAGGCCTTGGGCGGCAGCTCCGTGGGCACCACCGCCAGCGACCAGCCGAAGGCCAGCAGGGCCACGCCGGCAGCCACCGCGCTCGCGTGCAGGCCGAAGCGCAAGGCGCCGGTGCCATCCACCGCCGGCCCGATCGGCACCGCGCGCAGCAGCACCAGCAGCACCAGCAACAGGCCGCCGGCCGCAAACAGCCACAGTGCGCCGCGGAAGGTGGCACTGTCGAGCATCGGAATGTAGTTGGCCATGATGGCCTCGCCCGGATCGACAAAGGCCGCCAGCGCCAGGCCGAGCGCACCCAGGCCGCACAGGACCAGCGGCAGGCGTCCGAGCCAGCGACCGCCCGCCGTGGCCGGGGGCCGCAGGCCCAGGCTCCACAGCAGGCCGGCAATGGCGACGAACCAGACCAGCACCGACAGGTCCACGTGCACCACCAGGGCGACGCGGAAGAAGTCGCCGGCCGGCAGCCAGGCATTCACGCCCGGCGTGCGCGCCAGCACCAGCAGGATCGAGAACAGGCCCGAGCCCAGCAGCGCGGCCAGCGCCAGCCACAGCCAGCCGCGCGCCAGCGCCCGGCCCTCGGCCGTCACCGGCGGCAGTCGGTAGCAGACCGGGGTCGACGCGGTGACGCGCCGGTCGCCCGGCGCGTCCGCGGGCAGGCCCACGCCCGCCGGAGTGGTGAGCAGGCGATCGAGGCTCATTCGAAGAAGATGCCGCCTTTCTCGGCGTCGAAGTCCACCACCACCACCTGGCCCGGGGCCAGCTCGACCTCGGTCGTCCGCTCGTAGGTCTGGGCACCCGGACGGACGTCGTCGTTAAAGCGCACGTCGATCTGCTGCTTGCCGGCCGGCACCACGACGCGTTCGTAGATCGAGGCCGCACCGTCCCGTGACAGGCCGGTCGGCTGCACCACGCGCTTGAGCACGTTCGCGCCGCCGATATCGACCTCCATCGTCAGCGGCGAGCGCTCGCGCGGACACTGCACCGGGTCGCGCATGTTGGGCGGCAGCTGCGCCAGTTCCTCCTGGGTCAGGCGCCGGCATTCGCCCACCGGCTGCCCCAGGCGCGAGACGCTGATCTTGATCAGGGCCTGATCCGGCCCGATCGGGTGATACGGCGGCCACTGGGCAAACACGCCGATGACCAGCGCATACAGGCCATACAGGAACACCTGCCCGGCCCACTGCATCGGGCCATAGCTGCTGGTGGTGGTGCGTTCAGGCGCGCGAGGTTCGGTGGAGGCGTTCATCAGCGTGGATTTTCTGGTCATCGGAAAGCCCTTGCACATCAAGGCGCAACTGGTTCAGGGCCTGCTCGAGCCGGCCTTCGTCGCCCGGGCCGGCGCCGACCTGGCGCAGCCGCCAGGGCTCGGCCAGCGCGCGCAGCTGCGGGCGGCGGCTGGCCGCCAGGCGCTCGCGGGTCCAGCGTTCACCGAGGCGGAATTCGCAGCCGCCCGGCGGGCAACCGGCCACCAGCACGCCGGCCGCGCCCTCGCGCAGCGCATAGTCGATCAGGGACGGCGGCAGCTGCCCGGCGCACAGCAGGCCCTGGATCGCGACGTCGGCCGCCCGCACACCGGCAGTCGCGGCCCCATGGTCACAGGCAAACACCACCAGCGGGTGCGCCGCCGTGGCGGCCTGCAGGTCGTGGCGCAACTGGCTGCGCAGGTCGTCGACCGGCAGCTGCGGCATGTCGATGCCGGTCACCAGCCGCTCGACGCCGCGAAACGGGGTCGAGGACGGGCAGGCACCGGCGCAGATGCCGCAGCCGACGCACAGGTCGGGATCGACGCGCGCCAGCAGGTGCCCGGCGCGATGGCCCGGATGGGGCACCATGGTGATCGCCGCATAGGGACAGTCGACGAAGCACAGCTGGCAGCCGCTGCAGTTGTCCGGATCGACCACCGCGACTGCGGCCCGCCGCGGCTGCGGCAGAAAGGGCACCGCCACCAGCGCCAGCGCCGCACCCGCGGCCAGGGCCCAGGTGAAGGCGCGCGAGCTGGCGTCCGTCAGCGGGTGCAGCCACAGCAGCAGCCAGTCCAGGCGCAGGGCCTGGGGCACCTGGTCGAGCGCCGCCGGCGCATGGCTTTGCACCGGTCGCAGCAGGGCCAGCAGCACCAGGGTCGCCAGGATGCCCAGCGTCAGGGCGCGCGGCGGCGCCACCGGAACGTGCGCCAGCCGCTGGATGTGAAACCAGAGCCCGAACAGCATCAGCAGCGGCACCCCCACGTGCACGAAGATGAAGAGCGAGAACAGGCGGTCGCTGACCGCCCCGACCGTCAGGAAGTTGCGCGCCAGCGGGGTCGCGAGGATGGGCAGCGCATCCAGCCACTCGGCCATGGACAGGGCCGAATACTGGCTCAGCTGATCCCAGGCCAGCCAGAAGCCGCCAATCGCGCTGGCAAAACAGAACGCCACGAGCGGCGTTCCGGTGAGCCAGTGGAAGCGCCGCACGCCACGCTCGTGGCCATGCAGCCACTCGCGCAGGATGTGCAGCAGCATGGCGATCATGAGCAGGTCGGCCGCGTAGCGATGCAGGCCACGCAGCAGTCGACCGCTGCCCAGGGGCAGGCGATCCAGGCCCGCAACCGATTCATAAGCACCCGCAACCGATGTATCGAACAGGATGAACAGCACCACCCCGGTGCCGGTCAGCAGCCAGAATGCCAGGAACCCGACGGCGCCCAGGTGGCGCAGCGGGTTCAGCGCAGAACCGAATGCGCGATCGAAAAGCCGCTCAATCGCACGCCAGCCGCTCAGACCCCGAGCCCGGATGCCGGCTGGGCTGCCACGGGACGCGGCACGCGCGACTGGCGCTTGCGGCGGCGCTGGTTGCGCCATTCAAGCCCCAGGTAGATCAAGCACGAGAGGAAAAACAGCAGGCCGCTCACGATGACGATGATGAGCTTGTATTCGACGCGATACTCGCCCGTCTTCTCGTCATAAACCGTGCACAGGATGCGCACGCGCTCGATCAGGTTGTCGATCTTGCCCATGCCCAGCGTCGGCAGCGGCTGGTCATACAGCAGCAGGCGTCGCAGCGGCACGCCGAGACGGTCGGCACTGACGATGTCGCCCAGCACCTGGCTGTGAATGCGCCCGTCGGCGTCGACCACCGTCACGCCAAGCACGTGGTCGAAGCCGGCCGGCGTGGCCACGGCGCTGAAGCCGAAGGCCTGCATCAGTTTCCCGACCTCCTTCACGGAGGGGCTGAGGAACTCCCAGTTGCGGTGAGCGATGCGGTGCTGCGCCGCAAACGAACGCATGGCCTCGGGCGAGTCGAAGGGCTGGTTGAAGCCGATGCTGACGATGTTGAACTGGCTCTGGCCCAGCATCGAATCCAGGCCCTTGACCGACTCGTAGAGCGTGCGCGTCTGGGTCGGGCAGGCCTCGAAGCAGCCGGTGTAGATGAAGCTCACCAGCAGCGGCTTGCCGCGGTAGCTCGACAGCCGCACCGGCTTGCCGCGCCGGTTCAGCATCTCGATATCCGGCACCGTGCGCCCGATCGCCGCCTGGGTCAAGCGCACCGCGATTTCCTCGTCGAGCGAAGGCACCTCGCCCGGCGCCCGCGGCGCCACGGCGCTCTCGTGCGCCCACGCCGTGCTGGCGGCCAGCGCCAGCAGGCCGGCGCCCAGCAGGGCCGACCAGCCGGAGCGGCGGACGCCCCGGCGCCAGCGATCAACGAACGGCCGCATCGATCAGGATTCCGACGATCAGGACACTGAGCTGCACCATGGAGGCAAAGAAGGAAGCCATGGCCCGCTCGCGCACCGGATCGCGCGCCAGCGCCGCCGTCTTGCGCAGGAAGTGCACGCCGCCGACCACGGCCCCCACGGCGTAGGCCCAGCCGGCGCCGAAGGCCAGCGGCACCAGGGTCGCCGCCACCAGCAGCACGGCGCTCAGGTGCACGATGCGCGCCGCGCGCGCCGCGCCCACCACCACCGGCAGCATCGGGATGCCGGCGGCTTCGTACTGTGCCCGGGTCGCGATGGCCAGGCTCCAGAAATGCGGCGGCGTCCACAGGAACAGCACCAGCGCCAGCAGCCAGGCCAGCGGGCCCAGTTGCGGATCGACGGCGGCGCTGCCGGCCAGCGCGGCAAAGCTGCCGGCCAGGCCGCCGATGACGATGTTCCAGGGCGTGCGCCGCTTCAGGCCGATGGTGTAGACAAAGGCATAGGTGAGCGCACCCAGCAGGACGAAAACCGCCGCCACCGGGTTCACCCACCAGGCCGCGGCCGCCACCGCCGCCGCCAGCATGGCCGCCATCAGCAGCAGCCAGGCCGGACCACGCGGCAGCGTGCCGCTGGCGAAGGCCCGGCCGCGCGTGCGCGCCATCAGGCGATCACTGACCGCCTCGTAATACTGGTTGAAGGCGCCGGCACTGGCCGAGGCCAGCAGCACCGACAAGGCCAGCACCAGGGCCTGCCAGCGCGTGATCGAGCCGCTCGGCACGATCGCCAGGCCGGCGATCGCGGTCAGCGTGATCAGCACGCCGATGCGCAGCTTGAACACGCCGAGCACCACACGCCAACCGACCACCACCGCGGGTGCGGCTGTGCTGGTGACGGTGGTCGACTCGGCGTGGTTCATGGCGGGCTCCGGCTCGTGCTTGACTGCGGTACGAACGGATTGTCGCCCTTCAGCTCAGGCCCCACAGGGTGGACAGGTACTTCCAGTTGATGAAGTAATAGACGATGAAGGCCACCAGGAAGATCATCGCCAGCACGAAGGTCCCGGGCGCGGTGAAGCCGGACGAGCCGTAGGTCTGGGCCACCGCGCTGGGCGCGGCGCGCTCCAGGCGCGTGAAGGTCGGGCTGGTCGCCCCGCCCTCGAGCTTGCGGCCCCAGAGCAGCGAACCGACGGTGATGTAGATGTAGATGATGCCGCCGGCCACGGCCGCCACGCCGCTGATGCCGACCAGCGCCATCATCAGGTAGGCAGCGCCGGGCCACTCATAGGCCAGGGCCGCGCCCTGGAACGCCATGTCCCAGTGGCGGCGCGAGACGCCCAGCGTGCCGGCACCCATCATCACCAGGCAGAAGAAGTACATCGAGAAGCCGAACAGGTAGGGCTGCCACTGCGCCAGCTTGGGCGCGATCATCTCGCGCCGGAACAGCACGGGGATCAGGTAGAACGTGACCGCCATGAAGGTCAGCGTGGTGCCCACCACCACGGTGGCGTGGAAGTGGCCCGGCACGTAGATCGTGTTGTGGATGATCAGGTTCAGCTGCTCGGTGCCCATCATGACGCCGGTGATGCCGCCCAGGAAGCCGAAGCCGATGATCGAGATGAACACACCGGCGAAGGTCGGGTTGCCCCAGGGCGCCTTGCGCAGCCACTCGAACAGGCCGTTGGTGTAGCCCTTCTGGCGCAGCGCCACTTCCATCGCGCCCGGCACCGTCAGGCCGTGCAGCATCGAGGCCAGCACCGCCAGGTACATGAAGTAGCTGGTGTTGACCACCTTCCAGGTCGAGGACAGGCCCGGGTCACCCAGCAGGTGGTGGGCACTGGCCAGTTGCAGGAACAGGATGTAGAGGAAGAAGGCAAAGCGGCTCACGCGCTCGCTCATCGGCTTGGCGCCCAGCGCGATCGCGGCCACCAGGTACCAGACCGTGACGTGGGTGGCGACGTTGATCTGCTGCGACGAGTGGCCCAGCGCCCACCACACGGTGCGGTAGATGAGCGGATCCACGGTCATCAGGTTCATCGACATCAGCCAGGCCGGGATGATGATGATGGCGCCCGACAGCAGGGTGAACACGGCAATGATGGCGGCGGTCAGGGCGCCGAAGGTGACCAGCGGCACCGAGCCCTCATAGGTGTTTTCCCTGCGCGCCACGATCAGGGTGCCGAAGAACACGGCGCAGCCGATCAGGGCGCCGACCGCGAACAGGATGATGCCCAGGTAGAAGGACGGCTCGGCCATCATCGGCACGTAGCTCGTCATCATCACGCTGGAGCTGCCGCGGAACACGGCGATGTTGTTGACGATCGAGCCGATCACCATGAGCGCGAAGCCCAGCCAGGCCAGCCATGGCGTCGCGATGCGGCAGCGCAACAGCACCGAGGAGCAGAAGTGCAGCAGCGCGACCTCGAAGAAGATCAGCCAGAAGATCAGCATGTCCAGGCCGTGCGCGGTCAGGACCATGTAGAAGGTGTCGGCCTCCAGCAGGCGCACGGCGGGCCAGCGCGTGAGCACGACGCCCAGGGCCAGGACGCCCCCGATGGCGAGCCAGATCACGCCCATGACGGCGTGGGCCTTGATCAGCAGCTCGCCCTGGCGCTCGAATTGCAGCCCCGAGCGCGGGCAGGTCCGGTAGGTGGTGGTAGCCATGTCTGCTTCCTCTTATTTGACGTACAGGCGGCTCACCATCCGGTGGTGACCAATGCCACAGTATTCGTTGCACACCAGCGAGTAGGTGCCCGACTGGTTCGGCGTCACCGTCACGATGTGCTCGAATCCGGGCACCATCTGGATGTTGATGTTGGCCGGCTGGATCGACAGGCCGTGGTTGTAGTCCATGGCCGTGATGTGCAGGCGATAGGTCTTGTCCTTCTCCAGCTCGAGGATCGGCCAGAAGGCCCACAGCCGACCCAGCAGGTAGACGTCGCTGCCCGGCGGCGGGGCGACGACGGGAATCTGCTCGTCGGTCTCGGTGCGCACCGTGTAGGCATCGACCATGGCCTGCGCCTTGGCCATGAACTTGTCCGGCGGCGTGCGATAGGCCTCGTTCGAGAGGTTCTGCTTGCCCCAGATGTGCCAGCCGACCATCATGACGAACAGGATCATGCACCAGATCAGCGCGATGGCGATCCAGGTGCCCTCGACCCGGTCGATGGGGTGCTTGTACCAGAGCCGGTCTGACGGCGGAAGAATGGCGCTCATGTGAAGGTGCTCCAGATATTCAGTTGCCGGCGGGAATGAGCAGGATCTCGATCACACCCCACAGGTTGTAAACCACCATGGGGATCATCACGCCGAGAAACAGCAGGATCAGCGGGCTGTCGAGCAGCTTCTGCATCCCTGGAATCGGCGCGTTCGGATCGTTGAGGTCGTCGTGTTCGGGCCCTGACATGGAAAACTCCTCGAAATGCTTGGATATGAAACAAAAATCGTCCAGGCTGCCAGCGATTCTTAACCCAAGTCACGTCTTTGAATTTGAACTAGGTCAAACAATCGAGCCATCACGACCCCTCCTCGGAGTCGCCACACCGGTTCGCAGGCCCCCCTGCGAAACGGGAACCACGGCGTCTGACAAGCACTTGCCGCGGGGCGGTCCAGGCTCGACGGATGCGGATTATGCAGTGGACTCCGGGCCATGTCCCCAGTCCATGCAGGGGCATGTCTGGACTGGCGCGTCCCGGCCGGGACGCGGCCCGGTGCGGGCGGGGCCCGGCCGCTTCTTCTCCTGAGGCGACGCTGAACCAGTCCCCGTGATGCGGCGCGCCCTGCATGGGGATGGGATGCAAGACGCAAAGCGCAGACATAGCCATCGCTATGGCGAGCATTTGCAACGCCGCAGACCGCCGCAGGCAGGGATGCGCAGCGCGCGAGGGACTGGTTCAGCGTTGCCCTAACATGGCGGGCCCCTGCCCCGGAACCGGAACCCCATGCACTCTGTCTCCCCCACGCGGATGAATCAGCCGGCGTCGCAACGCCGCAGCCTCGTGCGCTGGCTGGCCTGGGCCGGCGCGGCGCTGATGCTGTTGATCGTCGTCCTGAGCGCCTACCTGCGCCTGCGCCAGGCCGGGCTGGGTTGCCCGGGCTGGCCGGCCTGCTACGGCCAGATCCTGGCCGGACAGGAAGCCGTCGCGGCAAGCGACCCCGCCCTGGCCGCGGCACGCAGCACACACCGCGTCGTGGCTTCGGCCATGCTGGTGCTGGCCCTGCTGCTGTGCGGGCTGACCCTGGGGCCGCGGCCGCGCCTGGCACGCGAAGGGCGGCTGGCCCTGGGCGTGCTGGCGCTGACCCTCGGGCTGGCGGCACTGGGCGTGGTCTCGCGCGGCTCGACGCTGCCGGCCGTGGTGCTGGGCAACCTGCTGGGCGGCATGGCGACCCTGGCCCTGTGCGTGCGCCTGGCCGCCGTGGCCGGCGGCGCCCCGGCGCCCTCGACGCGCCTGCGCGGCTGGCTTTGCCTGGCCCTGCTGCTGACGCTGCTGCAAGCCAGCCTGGGTGGCCTGGTCAGCGCCGGGTTTGCGGCCACCAGCTGCGGCAGCTGGGCGGAGTGCTCCAGCGCCGCCTTCGCTGCCGGCTGGGACTGGCGCTTCCTGGATCCGTGGCTGGCACCGGGCCCGGACGCCCTGGCACCGCTGCAGCCGCGCGGTGCCTGGCTGCAGTGGCTGCACCGCGCCGGCGCGCTGCTGCTGCTGGCGGCTGCAGCCGCGGCGGCCTGGCGCGCAGCGCTGGAACGGCGACGCCTGCTGGCACTGGGCCTGGCCGGCCTGCTGGCGCTGCAGCTGACCAACGGCCTGTTGATGACGCCAGCCACGCTGGCCCTGCCCCAGGTGCTGGTGCACAACCTGGTCAGTGCGCTGCTGCTGGCGCTGCTGGCACGCTCGGCCTGAAAGTCCGTGCAGGCGCCACATGCCGTCGTCATCGGCGCGGGCGCCGCCGGCCTGTTCTGCGCCGCGCGTGCGGCCCGGCAGGGCCTGCGCGTGCTGCTCATCGACCACGCCTCGCGCCTGGCGGAGAAAATCCGCATCTCGGGGGGCGGGCGAGCCAATTTCACCAATCGCGACCTCGACCCGACGGCCCCGGAACAGCATTTCATCAGCGGCAATCCGCGCTTCTGCCGCTCGGCCCTGGCACGGTTCCGGCCCGAGGACTTCATGGCCCTGCTGCAGCGGCACGGTGTCGGCTTTCATGAAAAGCACCGCGGCCAGATGTTCTGCGACCGCTCGGCACGCGACCTGATCGACGTGCTGCTGGCCGAGTGCGAGACCGCGCCGACCCTGGGACCGGGCCGGGTCGAGCGCTGGCAGCCCTGTGCCGTGCAGGCGGTCCGGCACGAACCCGCCAATGGCCGGGACCCGGCCCACCCCGCGCCGGCCCGCTACCTGCTCGAAACCGAGCGCGGGCCGGTCCGGGCCCCACTGCTGGTCGTTGCCACCGGAGGGCGGTCCATCCCCGCGATCGGCGCCAGCGACTTCGGCCTGGCGCTGGCCCGGCAATTCGGCCTGCGCTGCACCGACACCCGACCCGGCCTGGTGCCGCTCGAGTTCGACGCCGGCGACTGGGCCCCGTTTGCCCAGCTGGCCGGGCTCTCCCTGCCGGTCGAGATCAGCACCGGCAGCGGCAATCGGCGCGCCCGCTTCCACGAGGACCTGCTGTTCACCCACCGCGGCCTGTCGGGACCGGCCACCCTGCAGATTTCGAGCCACTGGCAGCCGGGCACACCGATCGTCATCGACCTGGCCCCGGGGATCGATCTGCAAGCCGAACTGCGCGCGGCCAAGGCCCGATCGCGCCGGCACCTCGCGCACGAACTGGCAGCCTGGCTGCCGGCCCGGCTGGCCGAGCACTGGGCCGCGCGGGCGCCCGACTGGCAGCGCCCGATCGACCAGGTCCCGGACCGGGCGCTGGACCGCCTGGCGCGGCAGCTGGCCGGCTGGTCGCTCGTCCCCACCGGGACCGCCGGCTATCGCAAGGCCGAGGTGATGGTGGGCGGCGTCGACACGCACGAACTGTCCTCGCGTACGCTGGAGGCGCGCCGCCAGCCCGGCCTCTACTTCATCGGCGAGGTGGTCGACGTCACCGGCTGGCTGGGCGGCTACAACTTCCAGTGGGCCTGGGCCAGTGCCGCGGCCTGCGCCGACGCGCTGGCCCAGGCCAGCCAGTAACGCGCAGCGCATTGCCGTCGACATGTCAACCCAAAATAGAAATGTCCTCTTTTTCACCAAGTAGAGATGTCCTCTTGGGGCTATCGGCGAGGTGATTCAAGGCGGTGACGCGGCAGTGGCCCGCGCAGGGCGTAGCCCTGCGCGGGCCACTGCCGCGCGCGGCGCGCCTGGTCTGCTATCGGGCGTGCAAATGCCGGCGCGGCGCTGGTCATTCTGGTGGGCAATCTCGGCGGCCAGGCTCGCCAGGCGTCGTTGCTCCTTGTCCTTGAGCGCATCGACGCGCACATTGATGGTCTTGTCATCGGCCGTCTTGCTGCGGCGCAGGTGCTCATGCAGGCCGTAGGCGCGGTGCCTGAGCACCTGGCCGCGCCAGCTCAGCTCCAGGCGGCCATCGGCAAACTGCACGATATCCACCGTCGCGCTGGCCTTGGGCGCCTTGGCTTGGCCCGCCTCGATCTGCAGGATGGCTCCTTCAAAGCGGCAACTGCCCTGGCGGCTCAGCTGGCGCTGGTGGTGCAGCGCGCAAATGCGCGCCAGCTCATGTCTTGATCCCTGCCAGCGCCGGTGCATGTCGGCCTTCTCACGCGCGGCCACGGCAAAGCGCGCGTTGTGCTCGGCCAGATAGCCAGGCAGCCACGCATTGGCCTCGTCGATGCTGCTGATGCCCGCCAGCCGCATGGCCTTGCACAGGCGGTCTTGCAAGGTCTGGAACAGCCGCTCCACCCGGCCCTTGGCCTGCGGGCTGTGGGCGCAGATGGGCTCGATCTGAAGCTGCAGGAGGGCGCGCTCGAACTGCGTGGGCGTGGCGTCTGCATCGTCGTGCTTGGTGAAGATGCTGTGGCGGTCGCTGTAGATGGCCAGGGGCGCGCCGTGCTCGCCAACGCAGCGCTCGAGCACGCCCAGGTAGCCCTCGGTGGTCTCGCTCATCTCAAAGCGCGCGCCCAGCACCCGGCTGGTGGCGTCATCGATGAAGGCAATCAGGCAGCACTTGGCCGCCCGGGCCTCGAACCAGTCGTGGTGGCTGCCATCAATCTGCACCAGCTCGCCCAGGCAGGCGCGGCGCTGGCGCGGGCTGTGGATGCGCTTGGCGCGGCGCCGCTTGGGCCTCCACAGGCCGTCTTCGATCATCCAGCCGCGCAGGGTCTCGCTGCTGTGGGTAAAGCCGTGCTGGCCTGCCAGGTGTTCACGCGCCAACTCGGGGCCGAAGTCGCTGTAGTGCTGGCGCACCAACTGCAGTGTCGCTTCGCGCACGTCAGCAGCAATCTTGCGGTTGCTCGGCCGCCCGCGCCGCTTGGAGATCAGACCAGCCTCGCCCTGCGTGCGCACGCTGCGGCACAGCCGCCTGATTTGACGCGTCGACAGGCCCAGCTCGCGCGCCGCCTGCCCCTGCTTGAGCTCTCCATCGAGCACTTGACGCACGACCGCCAGTCGGCCCGCTTCCTTCACGCTCATCAGCTCCACCTCGCACCCCTTTGCGTCTCCAACAAGGGGACACTTCTACCTGGGGCGCAGGGGACATTACTGTTTGGGGCTCACAGCATTGCCGTCGACACACAGGCTTGCTATACTTAAGGGCTTTGCTGGCAAAAGTC
>CAYRHV010000054.1:0-11632 GCA_964424045.1 uncultured Ottowia sp.
GCAGCGCCGCCACCTGCTCGCTGGAGACGAAGTTGCCCTGCACCACCTCGGGCTTGTAGAGCGTCATGGCACTGGCCAGGCCACGCGTGGCGTCGCCCACCGTGCTGCATCCGGCCAGGCTGGCCGCCAGCAGCACCAGCATGACCCGACAGCGCCTGCGGGCAAGAAGTCGTGTGGGCAGGAGCATCAATCCGGACTGGGGCACAATGAAACCGCTGATTGTAGCGATGCCGCATCGGCACCGCGCATGGCCAGGCCAGACCGATGGATGACACCCTCAACGAACTCCGGAGCACCGGCCTGAAGGCCACGATCCCCAGGATGAAGATCCTGGAGATCTTCCAGAACGCCGAGCAGCGGCACCTCTCGGCCGACGACGTGTATCGCCTGCTGCTGGCCGAGAACTCCGAGATCGGCCTGGCCACGGTGTATCGCGTGCTGACCCAGTTCGAGCAGGCCGGCCTGCTCAGCCGCCACCATTTCGAGGCTGGCAAGGCGGTCTACGAGCTCTACGACGAAAAGCACCACGACCATCTGGTGTGCCTGGACTGCGGCCACGTGGAGGAGTTCTACGACGCCCAGATCGAGCAGCGCCAGATGGCGGTCGCCAAGGAGCACGGCTTCGAGCTGGCGGACCACGCGCTCAGCCTCTACGGGCATTGCGTGAGGCGCAACTGCCCCTATCGCACGACCGGGCAACGCGTCCCCTGAACCCGGACCGGCCCGCGCCGGGGGACGGCGCCTTCAGGGGCCGATGCCGCCCTGCTCCATGGCGCGGCGATGGCGCTCGACAAACTCCTGGTAGGTGTCGATGCCGCGCAGCTGCAGGATGTGGTTGCGCACCGCCGCTTCCACCAGCACGGCGATGTTGCGCCCCGCGACCACCGGGATCACGGCCTTCTGGATCGGCACGCCCAGCACGTCCTGGCTCAGCGGCTCGTAAGGCAGCCGCTCGTAGTCGCGCTCCATGGTCTCGCGCCGCACCAGCTGCGCGATCAGGCGCAGTCGCATGCGTCGGCGCACCGCCGCCTCGCCGAAGATGGCGCGGATGTCGAGCAGGCCGATGCCGCGCACCTCCAGCAGGTTCTGCAGCAGTTCCGGACAGCGGCCCTCGATGGTGGTCTGGTTGATGCGATAGAGGTCGACCGCGTCGTCGGCCACCAGGCCGTTGCCACGCGAGATCAGCTCCAGCCCCAGCTCGCTCTTGCCCAGCCCGGACTCGCCGGTGATCAGCACCCCCAGGCCGAGGATGTCCATGAACACCCCGTGCATGGTGGTGCGGTCGGCGAAGTGCTTGGACAGGTAGGCACGCAGCACGTCGATCACGAAGCCGGCCGACTCGGCCGTGGCGAACAGCGGGATCTGCGCTCGCTCGCACATCGACACCAGCGCCGGCGGCGCCACCTGACCCTCGCACAGCACCAGCACCGGGGGTTCCAGGGTGACGATGCGCGCAATGCGGCGCGCGCTGTCCTCGGGCGCGCAGTCGCCGATGTAGCGCACCTCGCGCTCGCCCAGGATCTGCACCCGGTACGGGTGGATGTAGTTCAGGTAGCCGACCAGGTCGGCGCCGGAGCGCGCCTCGCGCACCGCCTTCTCGTCGAAGTGGCGCTCCGAGGCCCCATGCCCCGCCATCCACTCCCAGTGCAGGCTGATGCGGTGGTCCTCGAACAGCACGTCGGCGCTGATGACGCTGGGCTTCACGTCAATCGCTCATGCCGCGACCCGACGATCGGCGGGCGGATTCCCTGCGATGCGGCGCCTCATGTCACGCCGGTTGCTCCGATTGCCAGTCGGCAATCAGGCCATGCAGCTGCTCGACCGAATCGGCATTGCGGATGCGCTCGCGCAGGTCGGCATTGCTCAGCAGCTCGGCGATCTCGGACAGGATCTCCAGGTGCTTCTGCGTCGCCGCCTCCGGCACCAGCAGGAAGATCAGCAGGTTCACGGGCTGCTCGTCCGGCGCGTCGAAGCCGATCGGCTGGCGCAGCTGCAGCACCGCCGCCATCGGCGCCTTCAGGCCCTTGATGCGCCCGTGCGGAATGGCAACGCCGTGCCCCAGGCCGGTCGAGCCCAGCCGTTCGCGCGCAAACAGGCTGTCGGCGATGAGCGCACGCGACAGGCCATGCAGGTTCTCGAACAGCAGGCCGGCTTCCTCGAAGGCGCGCTTCTTGCTGGTGACGTCGACCCCCACCAGCACCTGCGACACTGGGAGAATGGATGCAAGACGATTCATGTTTCTGGACGTCAGGATTGCGCCGATGGACTGCGGTTTTACCACGCGGCCCGGGCCGAATGCCGCTCCGGCGGCACCCGGAACCCGGATGGATCAGGAAACGCCTGCCTTTCGCCTCGGTTGATCGGAACTCAAGGCGGGCCGGCGCGAGCCGGCCTCGGCCTAGGCCTAGGCCAGGTGCTTGCCCGCAACACGGTCATGCGACTGAAGCTTGTCCTTGTGACGCACGATCTGGCGATCGAGCTTGTCCATCAGTTCGTCGATTGCTGCATACAGGTCCTCGTGAGCGCTCTCCGCGAACAGGTCGCCGCCCTTGACGCGAATCGTGCATTCAGCGCGCTGGCGCCGGTCCTTTTCCTTCAGATTGTCCACCGACAGCAACACCCTGACGTCCGTGACCGCGTCGAAGCGGCGCATGACCCGATCCAGCTTGCTTTCCACGTAACCGCGCATGGCCGGGGTCACTTCCAGATGGTGTCCGCTGATCGTCAGATTCATTTGCTGCTCCTTGTTGCGCACTGAAACTACTCCGGCCAGGGGCCGGTCAGTCGAGAAAAGACGGTCGCGACCAGCCCCTTCCTCCTGTCACTATGCCCGTGAACCGGGACCAGTGCAATCCTGTCCCGGGCCGGCGCCATCCGGGCCGGCGCGCCACCCGGCGGGGCGCTGCCATAATTCACGCTGGTCCAACCTGGTTGCAGAAAGTCCGCCGTGGAATCCATACCGAGTCGACGGCTTTCGCCTCCCTGAACGCTGGCGCAGGGGGCCGAAAGCCCCCGTTTCCCCCACCCGTGCCAGACGCCGGCCCATGTCGCAGGGAGTCCGCTCATGCTGAATGTCTTCACGCTGTCCAACGGACGGCTGTTCCAGGAAGAAATCGAGTCGCTGGAGGAATTGGCGCGCTTCCAGCCGATCTGGGTCGACCTGGAAGAGCCAACGGCAGACGAGAAGCACTGGATCGAGCAGCACTTCGGCCTGACGATTCCCGACGACGCGATCGACGACGACATCGAGGAGTCGGCGCGCTTCTACGCCGAGGACAACGGCGAGCTGCACATCCGCAGCGACTTCCTGATGGCGGACCCGGACGAGCCGCGCCAGGTGCGCGTAGCCTTCATCATCAACAGCAGCAACGAATCCTCGCGCGGCCACGACGTGCTGTTCTCGATCCACGGCGAGTCGGTGCCAGCCTTTCGTCTGCTGCGCATGCGGGCGCGCCGCATGCCCGGCCTGCTCGACGACGCCAAGGACGTGCTGCTGGCGCTGTTCGACGGCGACACCGAATATTGTGCCGACACGCTGGAGGGCGTCTACGACGAACTCGAGGACGCCAGCCGCAAGGTGCTGTCCGACAACGTGACCGACGATCTGGCCAGCGAGGTGTTGGCCGCGATCGCGCGCCAGGAAGACATGAACGGCCGCATCCGCCGCAATGTGATGGACACCCGGCGCGCCGTCAGCTTCCTGATGCGCAGCAAGATGCTGGACGCCGAGCAGTTCGAGGACGCGCGCCAGATCCAGCGCGACCTGGATTCGCTGGACAGCCACACCACCTTCCTGTTCGACAAGATCAACTTCCTGATGGACGCCACGGTCGGCTTCATCAACATCAACCAGAACAAGATCATCAAGATCTTCTCGGTGGCCAGCGTGGCCCTGCTGCCGCCGACCCTGATTGCCAGCATCTACGGCATGAACTTCGAGGGCATGCCCGAGCTGCACTGGGAATACGGCTACCTGTTCGCCATCGTCGCCATGGCCGCCAGCGCGCTGCTGCCGATGTGGTATTTCCGGCGCCGTGGCTGGTTGAAGTGACGCCCCCTGAGGCTCTCACGCGCTCTTCCTCCTGAAAGAGCGCTGAGCCGCATCAACGCACCGCCAGCGGAGCCAACGCCTGCAGCAGGGGCTGCGGCGAGACCGAGATGCTTCCCGCAAACGGCCGGTCCACCACCCATACGGTGAACAACTGGACGCTCAGCAGCGCACCCAGCAACGCGCCCAACGCGCGACCCGAGCCGCGCGGCTGGGCCGTATGTGCAAGCGCCGAGAAGCCGAGCACGAGCACGGTGGACGCCAGCAGCGCCACCCAGACTATGCCCGGGATGCGGTCCACCGCCAGGGCCAGGCGCCGGTGGCGCGCCTGCGCCATGTCGCTCAGGGCAGCATTGAACGCCTGCCGTAACTCGGGCGCCTCGCTACCCAGGCGGTGCAACGCCAGCAAGTGCAACGCATCATGGGCCGCCTGAGCGCGTGCGTCGGGGCCCTTGCCCATGCCCGGCCATTCGTGCTCGGCCACGCCGCGCACATAGGCCTGTAAGCTGTCGGCGAGGGTCTCCGCCACCGGCGCCGACAGGTGCGGCTGCAAGGCCACCAACCGCCGCAGCGCTGCCGCCTCCAACTGTACCGTGTTGGATGCGTCGTCGATGTCGCGCAACTCGACGTTGGCCAACAGGCCGATCCACACAAGCGCGCCCGCCGTCATGGCCGCCCCGATGTTGGGCAACATGCCGCGCATCACTTCAGCCACGCCGGCGCGCCGGCGTGCCCAGGCGTCGGCCAGTACGCTCAGGCCAACCCCGACCACGATGCCCAGCCCGACCATGATCAGGCCCGAAAGCGGTAACGGCCAGTCCAGCATCTTCAGCCGACCCTGCAGATCTTCAGCATGTTGGTGCCGCCAGGGGCGCCCATGGGTTCGCCGCAGGTGATGGCGTAGATGTCGCCCGCGGCGACGATGCCCTGCTGGCGCAGGTGCTGCTCGGCCTGGGCCAGGGCTTCGTCGCGGTTCACGCTGGTGTCCATCAGCAACGGACGCACGTTGCGGTACAGCGCCATCTTGCGCTGCGTGCCGACGCGGGGTGTCAGCGCGTAGATCGGAATGCGCACCCGGTGGCGGCTCATCCACAGCGCGGTGGAACCTGAATCGGTGAGGGCGACGATGGCCTTGACGCCCAGGTGGTAGGCGGTGAACAGCGCCCCCATGGCGATCGACTGGTCGATGCGCTGGAAGGCGGCGCCGCTGAAGTCGGCGTCCAGCTCGACCGTGTCGTGCTCCTCGGCGGCGGTGCAGATCGCGGCCATCTCGCGCACGGTCTCGAGCGGATAGCGGCCCACCGCCGTCTCCGCCGACAGCATGACGGCGTCGGTGCCGTCCAGCACGGCGTTGGCGACGTCGCTGACTTCGGCGCGCGTCGGCACCGGGTTGCTGATCATGCTCTCCATCATCTGGGTGGCGGTGATCACCAGCTTGTCGGCCTGGCGCGCCATGCGGATCATCTTCTTCTGCAGCCCCGGCACGGCGGCGTTGCCGACCTCGACCGCGAGGTCGCCTCGCGCCACCATGATGCCGTCGCTGGCGGCCACGATCGCGGTCAGGTTGGGGATCGCCTCGGCACGCTCGATCTTGGCGATCAGGCCCGGCTTGTGGCCGAACTCGGCGCCGGCCACATGGCACAGCTGGCGCGCCATCTCCATGTCGGTGCCGCTCTTGGGGAAGCTGACGGCGACGTAGTCGGCGCCCAGGCGCATGGCGGTGCGGATGTCCTCCATGTCCTTGCCCGTCAGGGCCGGCGCCGTCAGGCCGCCGCCCTGCTTGTTGATGCCCTTGTTGTTGGACAGCTCGCCGCCCTGGCGCACCGTGGTGTGCACCGCCTCGCCCCGGACCGCGTCGACGGTGAGCACGATCAGGCCGTCGTTGAGCAGCAGGGTGTCGCCCGGAACGACGTCGCGCGGCAGTTCCTTGTAGTCCAGCCCGACGCCGTGCACATCGCCCGGCTCGGTGCACGCCGCATCGAGCACGAAGGCGTCGCCCGGCTGCAGCAGCACCTTGCCCTCGGCGAAGCGGCCGACGCGGATCTTGGGTCCCTGCAGGTCGGCCACGATGGCCACCTCGCGGCCGGCGCGGGCACTGGCCTCGCGCACGAGCCGGGCGCGTTCCACGTGGTCGGCGGCGGCGCCGTGGCTGAAGTTCAGGCGCACGACGTTGACCCCGGCGCGAATCATGTCCTCGAGGACGGCGGGATCGCTCGAGGCGGGGCCCAGGGTGACGACGATCTTGGTGGCGCGGCGGCGGCTCATGGGAAGGCTCGGCAAGGGAACAGGGGCTGGACGGCGGCCGGCACGCAGCCGGCGCTCGCCCGGGAACGCAGGCCACGCCCGAGGCGATGGCCGCCGCTCATTCTGGCATGCGGGCGGCGCCCTGCGGGGCCACGGCGCATCGACGCGACGCGGGCCCCGGACCGCTTCAGCCGGCTGCGCGCTGCTCCAGGATCGCCAGCGCCGGCAGCTTCTTGCCCTCCAGCACTTCCAGGAAGGCGCCGCCACCGGTCGAGATATAGCCCACCTCGGCCCCGATGCCGTATTTGGCGATGGCCGCCAGCGTGTCACCGCCGCCGGCAATGCTGAAGGCACTGGACTCGGCAATGGCGCGCGCGATGGTGCGCGTGCCGGCCTCGAACGGCGCCAGCTCGAACACGCCGACCGGGCCGTTCCAGACAATGGTGCCGGCCTGGCGCAGCTGGGCCGCCAGGCGGGCCGCGGTTTCCGGACCGATGTCGAGAATCAGGTCGTCGTCCGCCACGTCCTCGGCCCGCTTGGTCTCGGCCGGCGCGTCCGCCGCCACCGCCTTGGCGGTGACGACGTCGGTCGGAATCGGCACCTCGGCGCCGCGAGCCCGCATGGCGGCCATCACGGCCCGGGCCTCGTCCACCAGATCAGGCTCGGCCAGGCTGCAGCCGATCGGCAGGCCGGCGGCCTGCATGAAGGTGTTGGCAATTCCGCCACCCACGATCAATTGATCGACGTTGCGAGCCAATGACTGCAGGATGGTGAGTTTTGTACTTACCTTGCTGCCGCCAACGATGGCCACCAGGGGGCGTCCGGGATCGGCCAGGCTGCGATTCAAGGCATCGATCTCGGCCGCCAGCAGCGGGCCGGCACAGGCCACGGGTGCAAAGCGCGCCATGCCTTGCGTGGTGGCCTCGGCGCGGTGCGCGGTGCCGAAGGCATCGTTCACGTATATATCGCAAAGCGCCGCGATTTTTCGCGAAAGCCCCTCATCATTCTTTTTTTCGCCCGGATTGACCCGACAGTTCTCGAGCAGGACGAGTTCCCCCGGTGCCACCGCCACGCCCTCGGTCCAGTCGCGCAACAGGGGCACGGGGCGCCCCAGCAACTCGCTCAGGCGGCTGGCCACCGGCGCCAGCGAATCCTCGGCCCGCAGCACGCCCTCGGTCGGCCGGCCCAGGTGGCTGGTCACCATCACCGCTGCGCCGGCCTCCAGTGCCATGCGGATGCCGGGCAGGCTGGCGCGGATGCGCGTGTCCTCGGTGATGCGCGCCGGGTCGGCCCAGCCGCCGGCCTCGAGATCCGCGGGATCGGCGTCGGCAGACGCAGGAACGGGCGCGCTCAGCGGGATGTTGAAGTCGGCGCGAATGAAGACGCGCTGGCCGCGAACGGCCCCACGTGCGCAAAGGTCGGCGAAGCGAAGAACGTTCATCGGCGAAGCGGTCGGTTGCAGCGCCCGGCCAGTCGCGGGCCGCCGCATTGTAGAAGCAAGCGCCAGCCCGACCCTGGAGTCAGGAAGCCACGGCCGCGGCCCGGCCGCGCCGGTGGCCGACGTCGGGCAGCAGCACCGCCAGCACCCCCAGCAGCGGCAGCCAGGCGCACAGCTGGTAGACGAACTCGATGCCGCGCTGGTCGGCCAGCACGCCCAGCACTGCCGCGCCGACACCGCCCATGCCGAAGGCAAAGCCGAAGAACAGTCCGGAGACGGCGCCCAGCTTGCCCGGCATCAGGTCCTGTGCGAACACCAGGATGGCCGGAAAGGCCGAGGCCAGGATCAGGCCGATGATGAAGGTCAGGATGCCGGTCCACATCAGGTCGACGTGCGGCAGCGCCAGCGTGAAGGGCGCCACGCCCAGGATCGAGAGCCAGATCACCTGGCGCCGGCCAATGCGGTCGCCGATGGGGCCGCCCAGCAGGGTGCCGGCCGCGACGGCGAACAGGAACACGAACAGGTAGATCTGCGCCGCCTGCGCCGACAGCTGGAAGCGCGTCATCAGGTAGAAGGTGTAGTAGCTGGTCAGGCTGGCGAGATAGAAATACTTGGAGAAGATCAGCACCAGCAGCACGCCGATGCCCAGCGCCACGGTGCGCGGCGCCACCGGGCTGGCCACCACGGCGGCCTTGCGCCGTGCCTGTGCGCCGCCGGCCAGGTACTGGCGCTGGTACCAGTTTCCCACCTGCCACAGCACGACGATGGCCAGCAGCGCCGCCAGCGCGAACCAGGCCACGGCCCCCTGGCCGTGCGGCATGACGATGACCGCCGCCAGCAGCGGCCCCACGGCGCTGCCGCCGTTGCCGCCGACCTGGAAGATCGATTGCGCCAGCCCGGGACGCCCGCCCGCAGCCAGGCGCGCAATGCGCGAGGACTCGGGGTGGAACACCGAGGAGCCGGTGCCGACCAGCGCCGCAGCCAGCAGCACGACGCCGAAACTGGGGGCCACTGCCAGCAGCAACAGGCCGGCCAGCGTGCAGCCCATGCCGAAGGCCAGCGAATGCGGTTGCGGATGGCGGTCGGTGTAGAGGCCAACCATGGGCTGCAGCAGCGAGGCGGTGAACTGGTAGGTCAGCGTGATCAGGCCGATCTGGACGAAACTGAGCCCGAAATCACTCTTCAGCAGCGGGTAGATCGCCAGGATCAACGACTGGATCATGTCGTTGAGGAAGTGCGAGAAGCTGATGGCGCCCAGCACGCGGTAGCGTGTGACGCCCTCGCGCGCGGGAACGGCCGGGATGGAGCTGGCGCTGCGGGTCATAGGAGGCGGGTTCTGGAGCGGGGCCGGGCCACGGCCAACGATCCCGGAGACGGGGATGGGCGACCGGCAGGACGAAGCTTCGATGGTACGCAGTTGCGAGTAACCGTGCCAGCAGCCCGCCTGCCTCGCGGCGCCAGGGCCCTTGCCATCCGTTCGACGGCGGCCGTCTGCGCCAGGATTTCCCGCCTCTACGCGGCTTTCATGAAAGCAGGCGCAGCGGCAGGTAGACCGCGAGCCCGGCCGCGATCGTGAACGGCAGGACGAAGTTGCGCCGCCGGCCCCAGGCGTAGTAGAGGCCAGCCGCCAGCGCACCCCAGACCCGAGGCTCGCGCCAGGGCAGTGTCAGCTGCCCGGCCTCAAGCAGGATGTCGGGCCCGATCACCGCCGCCAGCGCCGCGATCGGGGCGTATTGCAGGCCGCGCTGGGCCCAGCGCGGCAGGCGCCACTCGCGCTCGGAAATGAAGAAGAAGCTGCGCGTGACGACGCTGATCACCGTCAGCCCCAGGATCCCCAGCAGCATCCAGCCGTTGGATTCAGACATCGCCCGCCTCCTCGGTCCGCGAGCCCAGGCGCTGCTCCAGCAACAGGCTGGCGGCCACGGCAACGCCGATGGCCACCAGGATGTTGAGCCGGTACGGCAGGCCGTAGGCGACCACCGCGGCAGCGGCCGCCATCACGGCGGCAAAGGTGCGCAGGCGCGAACTGGCGAGCGAGCAGGTCACCGCCAGCAGGGCCAGGGTGCCGGCGTATTCCAGGCCCCAGCGCTCGGGCAGCGCCGCGCCCAGGAAGATGCCGAGCATGCTCATGGTCTGCCAGCTGGCCCAGTTCAGGCTGTTGCCGCCCCACAGGTAGGCCAGCTGGGCGCGACGCTGGCGTTCCGTCGCGGCCGGCTCCGGGAAGCGCTGGGTGAACAGCACGTAGGTCACGTCGCCGGTGAAATAGCCCAGCAGCATGCGCCGCGCGCGCGGCAGGAACATCAGGTAGTCGCGCAGGTGCAGGCTGAAGACGACGAAGCGCAGGTTGACGCAGGCCGCCGCCGCCCACACCACCCACAGCGGGGCGCCAGCGGCGATCAGCGGGATCGCCGCCAGCTGCGCACTGCCGGCAAACACCAGCAGCGACATCAGCACCGCCTGGGTGATGGTCATACCCGACTTCACCATGGTCACGCCGACCATGAAGGACCAGGCCGCCAGGCCCACCGAAACGCCGGCCATGTCACGCGCACCGACCCAGAACAGCGGATGCCGCGCGGTCTGCGCCCAGGCATCGACACGCCGCGCCAGCCAGGCCGCCAGCCGGGTGTGCGGCGCCAGGTTCGGTGGCGGCTGCGGCAACGGCATGTTCATGGTGCAGCCTCCGTCACCGGACCCAGCCGGTCGCCGGGCGCGACCGCAAAACCGGCCAGGAAATCACGCGCCCGCAGACGCTTGCCGCCGGCGCGTTGCAGCTCGGTCAGCCGCAGCACGCCGGCGCCGCAGGCCACCCGCACGCCGCCCTCATCGATCGCCAGCACGGTGCCGGCCGGCGCCGGTGGCAGCCCGATGTCGTCAGGCTCGACGCGGGCGCCCCAGAGCTTGATCACGGCCGGCCCGAGCGCGGTGCTGGCGCCCGGGAAGGGATCGAAGGCCCGCACCCGGCGCTCGATCAGCTCGGCGGGCTGGCGCCAGTCCACCACGGCCTCCGCCTTCTCGATCTTGTGCGCGTAGCTGACGCCCTGCTGCGGCTGCGGCACCGGCTCCAGCCCGTCCTGCCGGGCCAGATGCAGGGCCTCGACGATCAGGCGCGCGCCCAGCGTTGCCAGCTGGTCGTGCAGGCTGGCGCTGGTGGCGTCGGCGGCAATCGGCAGGCGCGCTGCCAGCAACATGTCGCCGGTATCCAGGCCTTCGTCCATCTGCATGATGGTGACGCCGGTTTCGGCGTCGCCGGCCTCGATTGCGCGCTGGATCGGCGCCGCGCCGCGCCAGCGCGGCAGCAGGCTGGCGTGGATGTTCAGCGCTCCGAGCCGCGGCAGCTCGAGCGCCCAGCGCGGCAGGATCAGGCCGTAGGCGGCGACGACGAGGACGTCGGCGTCGGCGGCCTGCAGGGCGACGCGCGCGGCCTGGGCGTCCTCGGGGTAACGGCCGTCGAGCCGCAGACTGCGCGGCTGCGCCAGCGGCAGGCCGTGCGCCAGCGCCAGCTGTTTCACCGGCGACGCCTGGCGCTTCATGCCGCGCCCGGCCGGTCGATCCGGCTGGGTCAGCACCAGGGGCACGGCAAAGTCGGCTTCCAGCAGGGCCTGCAGGGCGGCACTGGCAAACGCCGGCGTGCCGGCAAAGGCCACTCGCAGATTCACGCCGGAATCAGGGTTTGGTTTCACTGGAGATCAGACCGGCCGGCACCCTGCCGTGTCCAGCCACATTTCAGTTTTTCAAGGGGCTACGCGCACCCGCAACGCATGAAACGCCACGGCCCCAAGGGCCGCGGAGCAGGCCATACGGGGCACCCGTGACCAGGGTCTCCCTGGGCACTGGGTGCGCCCCTCTTCCAGGAGGCTGAGGCCCGCGGCTCCAGACCTGCCTGCGCAGGTCTGGACGGG
>CAYRHV010000055.1:0-11459 GCA_964424045.1 uncultured Ottowia sp.
GCGATCGACTGCTCGATCTTCTTCAGCAGCTTGCGCTCGCGGTCGCGCGTGCGCAGTTCCAGCGCGTGCTCTTCCTCGATGGTGGCGCGGTCGGCCGGGTCGGGCACGACCACGGTCTCCTCGCGCAGGTTTTCCGTCGTCTGGTCGGCGTTGGCCAGGATGTCGTTCTTGAGCCCGACCAGCTTGAGGCGGAAGAACGCCATCTGCTTGTCGTTCATGTACTCGTCATCCGGCATGGCGATGACTTCCTCGTCGCTCAGCTCCTCGGGCGCCTTGGCCTTCCAGTTGTTGGCCAGCTTGGGGTTCTTGCGGAACGCCGCCGGCATCGGCACGGCAGCAGCAGCGGCGGGCCGTCGGGTGGCGGGTGCGGTCGCGACCGGCTTGTCCGCTTCGGCACTGCCTGGCGCCGCCTTGGGGCTGGACGCCCTGGTCTGCCGGGCAGGCACGGTCTTGGCGGACTTCGTCCTGGTCGCAGCCGGTGTCTTGGCAGCCTCGGATTTCACGTCATGCGTCTCCTGTCGACGGGGACGCGGCGCGCCGCGACCCCTCAACTCAAACATGGCGGATGGAATGGGTCGTCCCCACCCGCAATGCCCTGTTATAGACCTTCTCGGGCACCTGGGCCATGGGCCGCGGAGAACCGCGGCAAACGGCCTGAAGGCGGCGATTGTATCGGCCCTGTCAAGTTCGCCCAAGCCGTTTCATCGGGGCCGATCCGGACTGGGCCCGGCAAATCGAGGAATCGGTTACCGATTTCCCGGTTTCACTGGACCAGGCACTGTTCCAGCCCCTGGGTCATGAGCTCGCGCGGCAGGTCGATGCCGATGAAGACCATCTTGTTCTGGCGCTTCTCCTGCGGGCCCCAGGCCGGGCCGAGGTCGCTGCCCATGAGCTGGTGCACGCCCTGGAACACCACCTTGCGCTCGGTGCCCTGCATCCACAGGACGCCCTTGTAGCGCAGCATGCGCGGCCCGTAGATGTTGACCATGGCGCCCAGGAAGTCCTCCAGCCTGGCCGGGTCGAAGGCGCGCTCGGAGCGGAACACGAAGCTCTTGACGTCGTCGTCATCGTGGTGGTGGTGCGCGTGGCCGTGGCCGTGCTCGTGATCGTGCTGGTGCGAGGGGTGGTCGCAATGCTCGCCATCGTGGTCGTGGTGGTGGTGCGCGTGCTCGTCTTCCTGCAGGAACTCGGGGTCGATGTCGAGCCGGGCGTTCAGGTTGAAGCCGCGCAGGTCGAGCACCTCCTTCAGCGGCACGTCGCCGAAGTGCACCACGCGCTGCGGCGCGCGCGGGTTCATGTGCTTGAGGCGGTGCTGCAGGGCGTCGAGCTCGTCCGCGTCCACCAGGTCGGCCTTGCTGATGAAGATCTGGTCGGCAAAGCCAACCTGGCGCTGCGCCTCGAGCCGGTCGTTGAGCTGCTGCGCTGCGTGCTTGGCGTCGACCAGGGTGATGATGGAGTCGAGCAGGTAGCTCTCAGCCATCTCGTCGTCCATGAAGAAGGTCTGCGCCACCGGGCCCGGGTCGGCCAGGCCGGTGGTCTCGATCACCACGCGCTCGAAGTCGAGCAGGCCCTTGCGCTTCTTGGCCGCCAGCACCTGCAGCGTGGCGCGCAGGTCCTCGCGGATGGTGCAGCAGACGCAGCCGTTGCTCATCTGGATGATCTGCTCGCCGTCGTCGTGCACCAGGATCTCGTTGTCGATGTTCTCCTCGCCGAACTCGTTCTCGATGACGGCGATCTTCTGGCCGTGCGCTTCGGTCAGCACGCGCTGCAACAGGGTGGTCTTGCCGGCGCCGAGGAAGCCGGTGACGATGGTGGCGGGAATGAGGGACATGGTGGTCTTGATGCAGGTCATGCATCGCGCATGAGTCAATCTTTCAGTGTAGCGAGCGGGCGCCGCATGCGCAGGGGCCGCCGCGCAAGCCAGCGCGGCGGTCGTGGCAAACTGGCACGTTGATCATTCACATGGGGCCACCGGCGGCTTTCACAAATCGCCGCGCGCACCCCCGCAGGAGACCCGGCATGGACCAGCAGCTTCAGTTCTACATCGACGGCCAGTGGGTGGACCCGGCCGAGCCCCGCACGCTGGATGTGATCAACCCCTCGACCGAGGAGGTGGCCGGCCGCATCAGCCTGGGCTCGGCCGCCGACGTGGACCGCGCCGTGCAGGCCGCGCGGCACGCCTTCGAGACCTTCGGTCACAGCAGCCGCGAGGAGCGCCTGGCGCTGCTGGAGCGGGTGCTGGCGGTCTACCAGCAGCACATCGACGACGTGGCGCGCGCGATCTCGCTGGAGATGGGCGCGCCGCAGTGGCTGGCCAAGGCGGCGCAGGCGCCGATGGGCGTGGCGCACCTGAAGCAGGCGATCCGGGTGCTCAAGCACTTCGAGTTCGAGACCGTGCAAGGCACCACCGCCACGCTCTACGAACCGGTCGGCGTGGTCGGCATGATCACGCCCTGGAACTGGCCCATCAACCAGATGATGTGCAAGGTGGCGCCAGCACTCGCCGCCGGCTGCACCATGATCCTCAAGCCCTCCGAGATCGCGCCGCTGTCGGGCCTGCTGCTGGCGCGGGTGATGGATGAAGCCGGCGTGCCGGCGGGTGTGTTCAACCTGGTGAACGGCGACGGCCCGGGCGTGGGCGAGGCCATGGCCCGGCACCCCGGCATCGACATGATGACCTTCACCGGCAGCACGCGCGCCGGCATCGCCGTGGCCAAGGCCGCCGCCGACACCGTCAAGCGCGTGGCGCAGGAGCTGGGCGGCAAGTCGGCCAACATCGTGCTGGACGACGCCGACATCGACAAGGCCGTCAAGCAGGGCGTGCAGGCCTGCTTCACCAACTCGGGCCAGAGCTGCAACGCGCCCACCCGCATGTTCGTGCCGCGCGCCAGGCAGGCGCAGGCGGTGGCGGCCGCGAAGGCCGTGGCCGAGCGCACCCAGGTGGCCGACGCGATGGCCGAGGGCATGGCGATGGGCCCGGTGGTGAGCCAGGCGCAGTTCGACAAGATCCAGGGCCTGATCCAGAAGGGCATCGACGAGGGCGCGACCCTGGTGGCGGGCGGCACCGGGCGCCCCGAGGGTCTGGACAGGGGCTACTTCGTCCGGCCGACGGTGTTTGCCGACGTGCGCAACGACATGACGATCGCGCGCGAGGAAGTCTTCGGCCCGGTACTGGTGATGATCCCCTATGACAGCGAGGAGGACGCGATCCGCATGGCCAACGACTCGCCCTACGGCCTGTCGGGCTACGTGCAGTCGGGCAGCCTGGAACGCGCCCGGCGCGTCGCCGCCCGCCTGCGCACCGGCATGGTGCACCTGAACGGCGCCGGCCCCGACGTCGGCGCGCCCTTCGGTGGCTACAAGCAGTCGGGCAACGGCCGCGAATGGGGCGAGCACGGCTTTCGCGAATTCCTCGAAGTCAAGGCAGTGATGGGCTTTGAACCCAAGGAAGCCCGGCCCGCCGCCTGATCCCGATTCGCATTCAAAAATGTGGCAAACGGCGCCGGCATGGCCCGCGACGCCGCAGTCATTGAAGCGCAGCGAGGTCATTTGTCATTTGTCATTTGTCATTTCGAGCGCAAGTTCGTATGAGCCGCGCGCCGGCGTTCAGCCCAGGGCGACGCTGAATAAGTCTCCGTGATGCGGCGCGCCCTGCCTGGGGATGGGATGCAAGGCGCGAAGCGCAGCAATAGCCGCAGCTCGCGAGCATTTGCAACGCCGCAGACCGCCGCAGGCAGGGATGCGCAGCGCGCGAAGGACTTGTTCAGCGTTGCCCCAACGACTGCCACAGGGCCATGACGGCGTAGGCGCGCCAGGGGCGCCAGCGCTCGGCGGCGGCGCGGGCCTGCGCCGCCGTGCGCACCCCGAGCGCGGTCAGCACGCCGTGGTCGGCGGCCGGAAAGGCGTCGGCCCACTTCAGCGCGCGCATGGCGGCGTAGTGCGCCGTCCAGTCGCCGATACCGCGGATCGCCTGCAGCGCCCGCATGGTGGCCGCCACGTCGACGCCGGGCTCGAGCCGCAGCCCGCCGTGCGCCACCGCATCGGCCAGGCCCCGGATCGCCGCCACCCGGGTGCGCACGATGCCCAGGCGTCCGAGGGTTTCAGGGTCGGCCGCGGCCAGCGTGGCGGCGTCGGGGAAGGCATGCGTCAGCTCGGGGAATGGGGTTTCCAGCGGCGTGCCGAGTCGCCGCGCCAGCCGGCCCGCCAGCGTGCTGGCGGCCGCCACCGTGACCTGCTGGCCCAGGATGGCGCGCACCACGGTTTCGCAGCCGTCGAAGGCGCCGGGCACGCGCAGGCCCGGCTGCTGTCGACCCAGAGTGCCCAGCCCCGCCGCCATGCGGGCCGGATCGCAGTCGAGATCGAACAGCCGGCGCATGCGTGCCACCACATCCTGATGCAGCGGCGCCAGGGGCGCGGACAGGCCGAGCTGCAGGCGCCCGGCCGGCCCGTGCGGCGCCAGCGCCAGCCAGCCTTCCACCCACTGCCCGTCATGCGGCAGGCGCACGGTGCGCCGATAGCTGTCGCCTTGCACCGACTCGACCCCCGGAATCGCGCGCACGGCCAGGAAGCGGCACAGCGCCGGCCAGTCCAGCGGCTGGACATGGTCGAGCGCGATCGTGAGGGCGGGTTCAGGCATGGCCGGCGGGCTGCCTTGGCAGGTCATCCTGCCGGCGAGTATGCCGCCGGCTCAAAACCCGCGTGACCACGCCACCCGCCGCGCCGGCGCTTGCGCATAGGATCGGCGCTCCATCCCCAACTCGGCCGCTTCTCTGCACATGGCTCTTTCGGTTCTCCTGGTGACCCTGCTGATCTGGCTCGTCGTCAGCCTGCGCTGCGTCGCCCTGCTGCCGCTCGGGCTGGCGTGGCGCGTGCTGCTGGCGCTGGCCCTGCTGCCGGTGACCGAATACTGGCTGCTGGCGGCCTGGCTGTACGGCGGTTTCAATTTCATGGAGGCGCCGCGCTGGGCGGTGATCGCCCTGGGCGGCGGCCTCGGCACGCTGCTGCTGCTGGCGCTGCTGCTGCTGGCGCGCGACCTGCTGGGCCTCGCCCTGTGGCCGGTCCACCGCGCCGCCAGCCGGGTGCTGCTGCGCGGGCGCGGGCTGAACGCGGCGCTGGGCCTCGCCACGGCGCTGCTGGGAGTCTGGGGCGCGGCGCAGGCGGTCCGGCTGCCGGAAGTCCAGCGCGTCGAGATCGTGGTGGCCGGCCTGCCGGCGGCCTTCGACGGCTACCGCATCGTGCAGCTGTCGGACCTGCACGCCAGCCCGCTGAACCGCGAGCCCTGGATCCGCGGCGTGGTCGAGCGCAGCAACGCCCTGCACGCCGACCTGATCGTGGTGACGGGCGACTTCCAGGACGGCACGGTGGCAGCGCGCGCCGACGACGTGCGGCCGCTGCGCGACTTGCGGGCGCCGGACGGCGTGCTCGGCGTGCCCGGCAACCACGAGTACTACACCAGCTACCCGGCCTGGATGGCGGCCCTGCGCGCCCTGGGCTTCACCCTGCTGGAGAACCAGCACGTGCTGATCGAGCGCGACGGCCAGCGCCTGGCGGTGGCCGGACTCACGGACCGCCAGGCCGCGGCCTTCGGCCAGCCGGTGCCGGACCTGGACGCGGCGCTGGCGGGCATTCCCGCCGAGGTGCCGGTGATCGTGCTCAGCCACCGCCCCGACAGCGCGCCGGAAGTGGCGCGCGCCGGCGTGGCACTGGAGCTGGCCGGCCACACGCACGGCGGCCAGATGCGCGGCCCGGACCTGGTGACCCGGATCGCCAACGGGGGTTTCCTGGCCGGCCTCTACACGGTGGACGGCATGCCGCTCTACGTCAACAGCGGCACCGGCCTGTGGCACGGCCTGCCGATGCGCGTCGGTCACCCATCCGAAATCACCGAGATCACGCTGCGTGCGCGGCCGCGCTGAGCGCGCTCAGGCCGGGGGTGCGACGCCGGCCCAGGCAATGCCCGAGAGCTCGACGATCTCGCGCTTGAAGGTCACCAGATCGTCCAGGCCGAAGTCGGCCAGCCGGGCGTGACCGCAGGCGCGCGCCATCACCTGCATCAGGGACACCGAGGCGTCGAGGAAGCGCGCCAGCCGCTCGGCCGCCACGTCGACCTGCAGGCGCGCCCGCAGCTCGGGGCGCTGGGTGGCGATGCCGGTCGGGCAGTTGTTAGTGTGGCAGATGCGTGCCGCCACGCAACCGATGGCCTGCATGGCGCTGTTGGCCAGCGCAATGCCGTCGGCGCCCAGGCACAGGGCCTTGATGAAGTCGGCCGGGGTGCGGATGCCGCCGGTGATGATCAGGGTCACGTCCTCGCGCCCGCAGCGCTGCAGGTGGCGCCGCGCGCGCGCCAGCGCCGGGATGGTGGGCACCGAGATGTGGTCGCGAAACAGCAGCGGCGCCGCCCCGGTGCCGCCACCGCGGCCGTCCAGGATGATGTAGTCGGCCGAGGCCGCGAGCGCGAAGTCGATGTCGCGCTCGATATGCTGGGCCGACATCTTGAAGCCGATCGGGATGCCGCCCGAGCGCTCGCGCACCTGGTCGGCAAAGGCCTTGAAGTCGGCCGGCGTGTGCAGGTCGGTGAAGGTGGCGGGCGAGATCGCGTCCTGGCCCACCGCGAGGTGGCGCACGGCGGCGATCTTCTCGCTCACCTTGGCGCCCGGCAGGTGGCCGCCGGTGCCGGTCTTGGCCGCCTGGCCGCCCTTGAAGTGGAAGGCCTGCACCAGGGTCGGGATGTCGTCGTGCCAGCCGAATCGGGCCGAGGCCAGTTCGTAGAAGTAGCGCGAGTTGTTCTGCTGCGCCTCGGGCAGCATGCCGCCCTCGCCCGAGCAGATGCCGGTGCCGGCCAGCTCGGCACCCCGGGCGAGCGCCGTCTTGGCCTCCTGCGACAGCGCGCCGAAACTCATGTCGGACACCAGCAGCGGCATCTTCAGCCGCAGCGGCCTGCGCGCGTTGGGGCCGACGACGAGCTCCGTCTCGACCGGCGCGTCGTCCAGCAACGGCTGGCGCGCGAACTGGGCGGTCAGGATCTGGATGTCGTTCCAGTCCGGCAGCAGGGCGCGCGGCACGCCCATGGCGTCGATCGGGCCGTGGCGGCCGGTGCGGGCGAGGCCGTCGCGCGCCAGTGCGTGGATGTATTCAACCGTCGGCTCCTCGGGCGTGTTCACCGGGGCCGGCATGGCGTCGGCGGCGGCCGGGGCCGGTGCGGGAGCCGCAGCGGCCGGCACGGCCGGCGCCACGGTGGTGTGGCTGCTCTCGAGCTCGGTCACGCCCTTGGGCAGGGTCTTGTGCGTGCCGTCGCAATAGGGCGCGTCGTGCGTCTGCTTGCACAGGCAGAGCCAGGCCTCGGTGGCCTCGCTGACCGTGAAGGCGACGGGCCGGATGCCGGTGCCGCGGTGCGAACCGTCGCAGAACGGCTGGTTCTTCGAGCGCCCGCAGGCACACCAGTAGTGCTCGCCGGGCTCCAGGTGCACCTGCATCGGGTGCCGCGCGGCAATGACGGCCTTGGCCATGCGTGATCCTCCTTGAAGTGATGGGGCCCTGCGCGGCAGCGGCGCAGTCGGCTCGCAGCGGGCGCATGCACTGGCGCCCGCCGGGTCGCGGCCATGATAGCCAGCAGCCGACGCCCTCTACCGCCCACGCTCCGGGTCCACCAGCTCGCTCACCACCTGCACCTCGGCGTGCAGGGTGCGGTGCACCGGGCACATGTCGGCGATCTCCAGCAGCCGTTGACGCTGCGCGGCGTCCAGCGCGCCCTCGACCTGGATGCGGCGCTCGATGCGGTCGATGCGGTCGGTGCGCGTCTCGCACTCGGCGCAGTCGCTGGCGTGCACCTTCTCGTGCCGCAGCGCCACCCGGGCCCGCTCCAGCGGCCATTGCTTGCGGTTGGCGTACATGCGCATCGTCATCACGGTGCAGGCACCGAGCGCCGCGCTCAGCAGCTGGTAGGGATTGGGGCCGGCGTCGTCGCCGCCGACGGCGACCGGCTCGTCGGCAATCCAGCCATGGCGGCCGGCCTGCACGTCGACCGCGTAGGCCCCGGTCCCGGTTTCCTGCACCTGCACCCAGCCGTCGTCGGCCGGCGGCGCCTCGGACGCCGGCTCGAGATAGCGGCCGGCCCAGGTCGCGATCACCTGCGCGGCGTAGCGCGCATCGCGCTCGCGCTGCAGCAGGTGGTCGGCGTCGTCCAGCGAGACGAAGGACTTGGGATGCAGGGCGGCCTGGAAGATGCGGCCGGCGTTGTCGATGTCGACCACTTCGTCGCGCGGCGCGTGCAGCACCAGCAGCGGCCGGCGCAGGGCATGGATGCGCTCGGCCTGGCGCTGGCCCTGCAGGTCGTCCAGCATCTGGCGCCGCACCGTGAACGGGCGGCCGGCCAGCTGCACCACGGCCTCGCCTTCGCGGCGGATGCGCTCCAGCTGGTCGCCGAACTGACGCATCACGTGGGCCGGGTCAAACGGCGCGCCGACCGTGGCGACGGCTCGCGCATCAAGGATGCGCCCGGCGGCCGCCAGCACCGCCGCGCCGCCCAGCGAATGCCCGATCAGCAGCACCGGCGTGCCGTGCGTCTGGCGCAGCCAGTCGGCCGCGGCGACCAGGTCATCGACGTTGGACGAGAAGTCGGTGTTGGCAAAGTCGCCGCCACTGCCGCCCAGGCCGGTGAAGTCGAAGCGCAGCACGCCAAAGCCGGCCGCGGCGAGCGCGCGGGCGATGTGGACCGCCGCCTTCGTGTCCTTGGAGCAGGTGAAGCAGTGGGCAAACAGGGCCCAGCCGCGCGGCGCCGCGCCCACCCGCTCGAGGCGGCCGGCCAGCGGCACCCCCTGGCTGCCTGGAAATTCAACGCGCTCGCTTTGCATGATCATGACTCCGGCGGGACCCCTGGCCCTGCAGGATAACGACGACCCCGGTGCGGCGCCGGAGAGCCGCCTGAATCGCCCTCTCGCGGACGGCGCCGGAGTGCGAGAATGATTCAACCCCAATCCGGCAGTTGGCTGCGCCCGCCCAACCGGTGAGCGTGATCAAGACGGCCAAACTCGATGCTCATGCGGCTTTCGACACGTTCACAAGCGGTCAACTGCCGGATTCACGATGAGGGCTTTCATGACAGACGAGCGGTTTGATTTCGCGGTCATCGGCGCCGGCATGGCGGGCGCCTCGGTGGCCTACCGGCTGGCATTGCGAGGCGCCCGCGTGCTGGTGCTGGAGCGCGAGCCGCAGCCCGGCTACCACGCCACCGGGCGTTCGGCGGCGATGTTCATCGAAAGCTATGGCACCGACCAGGTGCGGGCCCTGACGCGGGCCAGCCGCGCCTTCTACCAGCAGCCGCCGGCGGGCTTCTGCACGCACCCGTTGCTGGTCGAGCGCGGCGTGCTCTACGTCGGCATGCCGGGCCAGGAGCCCCTGCTGGACGAGGCACTGGCGATGTACCAGCGCGACGGACTGGACGCGCGCCGGCTCGACGTGGCGCAGGCCGTGGCCCTGGTACCCTGCCTGCGGCCGGAGCAGCTGGCAGGCGCGGTGCTGGACGCCGACTCGACCGACATCGACGTTGCCGAGCTGCACCAGGGCTTCCTGCGCGGCCTGGCCGCGCACGGTGCCCGGCTGCGCTGCAACGCCGAGCTGGTGCAGGCGCGGCGCGACCCGCAGGCCGGGGGCTGGCAGCTGGTGCTGCAGGACGGCAGCCGGGTTGCCGCGCGCCAGGTGGTGAACGCCGCCGGCGCCTGGGCCGACCCGGTGGCACGTCTGTGCGGGGCCGCGCCGCTGGGCATCGAGCCGCGGCGCCGCTCGGCCTTCACCTTTGCCGCGCCCGAAGGCGTCGACGTGCGCCGCTGGCCAGCGGTGATCGGCGTCGACGAGAGCTTCTACTTCAAGCCCGACGCCGGCCAGCTGCTGGGTTCGCCGGCCAATGCCGACCCGGTGGCGCCGCACGACGTGCTGCCCGAGGAGCTCGACATCGCCACCGGCATCCACCACATCGAGGCGCTCACCAGCCTGCGCATCCGCCGCCCCAGCCACGCCTGGGCCGGGCTGCGCAGCTTCGCGCCCGACGGCGACCTGGTGATCGGCTGGGACCCGGCCTGCGAAGACTTCTTCTGGCTCGCCGGCCAGGGCGGCTACGGCATCCAGACCGCGGCCGCGGCCTCGGAGACCGCCTGTGCGCTGCTGCTGCACGAGGACCTGCCCGAGGCGGTGCGCGCCCAGGGCGTGGATGCGGCGCGGCTGGGGCCGGAGCGCTTCGGCCGGCCCGGCTGAGCGCAAGCCATCTTTCGGGGCGCCCTGCCCTGCACCCCACCGGACGGGAGGAACGCACATGAGCCGCTTCAAGGAAATCAGCCGCATCGCCGGCGCCTTCGTCGGCGTCATCGTCGGCGCCGGCTTCGCCTCGGGGCAGGAGATCCTGCAGTTCTTCTCCGCCTTCGGCCCCCTCGGCCTGCTCGGCGCCGCAATCACCGGACTGGTGTTCGCGCTGCTGGCGATGGCCTTCTGCACCCTCGGCCAGCGGCTGCAGGCGACCTCGCACAAGCAGGTGGTGAACGCGGTCTTCGGCCGCTACCTGGGGGCGCTGTTCGATGCCCTGATCACCTTCTTCCTGTTTGCCGTCGCCGTCGTCATGCTGGCCGGCGCCGGCGCGCTGCTGCAGCAGTGGCTGGGCCTGCCCGAGGTCTGGGGCAGCGTGCTGGTGACGGTGGTGACGGTACTGATCGTCTGGCTGGACGTGCGCCGGGTGATCCTGCTGATCGGCGCGGTGACGCCGCTGCTGGTGTTCATGACCGTGGTGGTGGCCCTCTACGTATTGGCCACGCCCCACGCCGGCCACGAGGCCCTGGCCGCGGCGGCCACCACGCAACCCCGGGGCGCCGGCCAGTGGCTGGTGGCGGCGCTGCTCTACGTGTCCTACAACATCGTCGCCGGCATGCCGTTCCTGGTGATCCTGGGCGGGCAGGCGCGCACGCGCGGCATTGCCCTGTGGGGCGGTGTGATCGGCGGGCTGCTGCTCGGTGGGCTGATCCTGGCGATTGCCAGCGCCATGTACCTGCGCATGGACCGCATCGGCGACGTGCCGATGCCGATGCTGGAAATCGCAACCCAGATGTCGCCCTGGCTCGGACACCTGATGTCGCTGGTGATCTTCGGCATGATCCTGAACACCGCCGTCGGCATGCTGTATGCCTTCATGGCGCGCCTCCTGCCGCCGGGCACGCCGAGCTTTCGCATCGGCACAGTGGTGGCCGCGGCGGCCGCGCTCGCGGGCAGCTTCGTCGGCTTCATCAAGCTCGTGGGCACGGTCTACCCGTTCTACGGCTACGTCGGCTTCGCGCTGATGGCGCTGGGCGTGATCGGCTGGCTGCGCATCGGCCGCGGCCCGGCGCGGCCAGCCGACGACTGAGGCGCGACGGCAGGCCGGCGTCAGCCTGAATCCGGCAGTTGGATGTGCCTGCCAGTGCCGCCCGCGGCGTGCCAGGCAA
>CAYRHV010000056.1:0-11410 GCA_964424045.1 uncultured Ottowia sp.
CGGCGCCAGCAGCCAGAGCCGGGCGGTCTCCTCCAGTTCCTCCAGCGCCGCCATGGCGGCGGCGGGCGTGTCGTGCCACACGTTCGGCCCCAGCCGGGCCAGCATCACGGCCCGGATCGGATGCCCGGCGCGCGCGTTGTCGGCAATCGCCGTGGCCACGGCCTCGGCGGCTTCGGGCGCGCCGGGGCGCTGATAGGGGATGTGCGGCACCCGCCCCACCTTCATGACGAAATACGGCGTCAGCGGCGGCAGCAGCAGCGCCTGGCCCGGGTCGGCACGCAGCGAGCAGGCCACCAGGTGCGTGCTGTGGGTGTGGATGATGCAGCGCGCCGGCGCGGCAGTGCCGGCGCTGGCTTCGTAGATGCGCCGGTGCAGCACGATGGTCTTGCTGGCCCGGTCGCCGCCGACCTGCCGGCCCTGGGCGTCCAGGCGCGCCAGGCGCTGCGGCTCCAGCGTGCCCAGGCAGGCATCGGTGGGCGTGATGAGATGGCCGTCGGCCAGCCGCACGCTGATGTTGCCGGCGGTGGCGTGCACGTAGCCGCGCTCGAACAGCGAACGGCCCACGCGCACGATCTCCTGGCGCGCCTCGGCCTCGCTCATGAAGTCGCCGCTCATGGCTGCAACACCTGGAAGGCGCGGGTGAAGAAATCCGCGCCACCAAAATTGCCGGACTTCAGCGCCACGTGCAGGCCCTGCGGCGCCGCCGGGGACGCGGCGTGGCACCAGGGCACGCCGGGGTCGATCTGGCTGCCGATGCGCAGTTGCGCGATGCCCAGCGCCTGCACGCAGGCACCGGAGGTCTCGCCGCCGGCCAGCACCAGCTGGCGCACGCCCAGGCCGACCAGGCCGCGGGCGATCGCGGCCAGCGCCTGCTCCACCAGCTCGCCGGCCCGCGCCACGCCCAGGCGCTGCTGGATGGCCTGGACGGCGGCCGGCGCCGCGCTGGAATAGATCAGCACGGGGCCGCCCTCAGCCAACCGGTCCTGCGCCCAGTCGAGTGCCTCGCCCACCACGTCCGCGCCGGCGGCGACGCGCAGCGGATCCAGCGCCAGCGCCGGGTGGCCGCTGGCGATGAAGTGCGCCACCTGGGCGTTGGTCGCCTGCGAGCAGCTGCCGGACACCACCGCCTGCCGGCCCGCCGGCGCCGGCAGCGCGGCGGCCTGGCTGGCTGGCGCGAAGCCGAAGTTGGCCGGCAGCGCAATCGCCACGCCCGAGCCGGCGGTGACCAGCGGCAGGTCCGCCAGCGCCGGGCCGAGCCGCCACAGGTCGTCGTTTGAAACCGCGTCGACGATGGCGATGCCCACGCCTGCGGCACGCAACTCGGCCATCCGGGCGCGGATGGCGTCCGCGCCCTGCGCCACGGCACGGTGGTCGATCAGGCCCACCCGGCAGCGCGTCTGCGCCTGCAGCACGCGCACCAGGCTGGCATCGGCCATTGGCGTCAGCGGATGGTGAAGCATGCCGCTCTCGCTCAGCAGCACGTCGCCGACGAACAGATAGCCCTTGAACACCGTGCGCCCGTTGTCGGGGAAGGCCGGGGTGGCGATGGTGAAGTCACAGCCCAGCGCCCGCATCAGCGCCTCCGTCACCGGCCCGATGTTGCCGGCGGGCGTGCTGTCGAAGGTGGAGCAGTATTTGAAGTAGATCTGCCGTGCCCCCTGCGCCTGCAGCCAGCGCAGCGCCGCCAGCGACTGCGCCACCGCCTCGTCGGCTGGGACAGTGCGCGACTTCAGCGCCACCACCACCGCATCGGCGTCGCCGGCCAGCGCGGCGTCGGGCACGCCGATGGCCTGCACCACGCGCATGCCGGCGCGCACCAGGTTGTTGGCCAGGTCGGTGGCGCCGGTGAAGTCGTCGGCGATGCAGCCGAGCCGGATGGCGGCGCTCATTCGCCCTCCTCGCCCGCCGGCCCGGGCAGGCGGATGCCGGGAAAGATCTTGATCACGGCGCTGTCGTCCTCCTGCGCGTGGCCGGCGCTGGCGGCCTGCAGGAACATCTGGTGCGCGGTGGCGGCCAGCGGCAGGGGAAACCTGCTGGCGCGCGCCGCGTCCAGCACCAGGCCCAGGTCCTTGACGAAGATGTCGACCGCCGACAGCGGCGTGTAGTCGCCCGCCAGCACGTGGGCCATGCGGTTCTCGAACATCCAGCTGTTGCCCGCGCTGTGGGTGATGACCTCGTAGAGCGCCGCCGGATCGACACCCTCGCGCAGGCCCAGCGCCATGGCCTCGGCAGCCACGGCAATATGCACCCCGGCCAGCAGCTGGTTGATGATCTTGACCCGGCTGCCCGCGCCGGCGCGGTCGCCCAGGCGGTAGACCTTGCCGGCCATGGCCTCGAGCACCGGATCGGCCGCCGCATAGGCGGCCGGGGTGGCGGCGGTCATCATGGTCATCTGCCCGCTGGCGGCGCGCGCCGCGCCCCCCGAGATCGGCGCGTCGACGTACAGGATGTCCTGCCCGGCCAGGCGCTCCTCCAGCGCGACCGACCAGCCCGGATCGACGGTGGAGCACATCACGAACACGCTGCCGGGCGCCAGTGCCGCGGCAGCGCCGTCGGGGCCGAACAGCACCTGCTCGGTCTGCGCCGCGTTGACCACCACCGACACCAGCACACGCGCGCGGGCCGCCACCTCGGCCGGCGTCGCGCAGGCCACACCGCCCTCGGCGGCAAAAGCGGCAGCGACACCGGCGCGCGCATCACAGGCGAGCACCTCGTAACCCCGCTGGCGCAGGGTCTGGGCAATGCCCCGGCCCATGGCACCCAGGCCGATCACGCCGACCGTTCGATCATTCATGCGTTCGTCCTTCCTCCAGCCGCTCGCGGCGATGGTACGGCCGCGGGGGCATTCTGACCCGGAACGGCGCCGCCACTCCTGCAGCCACGCCTGGCGAGGTCCTATCATCGGCGACCAGAATCGAGGAGTCTTCATGCACATCGTCATCACCGGCGGCGCCGGTTTTCTGGGGCAGCGGCTGGCACGCACCCTGCTGGCGCGCGACACGCTGTCGCTGGCCGGTGCCGCGCCGCGCGCCATCGCGCGGCTGACCCTGGTCGACCGGGTTGCGCCACCCGCCGCGCTGGCGCAGGACGCGCGCGTCAGCGCAGTGACGGGCGACCTGAACGAGCTGCTGGCGCCGGATGCCGATGGCCGCGCGCGCGCCGTGCCGCGCGACGCCGACGCCGTGGTGCATCTGGCGGCGGCCGTGAGCGGCGAATGCGAGGCCGACTTCGACCTCGGCCTGCGCAGCAACCTGGACGCCACGCGCGCGCTGTTGCAGGCTTGCCGAGCCCTGGACACGCAACCGGTGTTCGTGTTCTCGTCGTCGCTGGCGGTGTTCGGTCACACGCCCGAGCAGCCGATGCCGGCCATCATCGAGGACGACACCCTGCCGACGCCGCAGAACAGCTACGGCACGCAGAAGTTCATGTGCGAGCTGCTGGTCGCCGACTGCACGCGCAAGGGCTTCGTGCGCGGGCGCAACTTGCGCCTGATGACGGTGAGCGTGCGTCCGGGACGGCCCAATGCCGCCGCCTCCAGCTTTCTGTCCGGCATCGTGCGCGAACCACTGGCCGGCGCACGCGCCGTCTGCCCGGTCGCGCCCGACACCCCGGTGGCGCTGTCCTCGCCGGCGCGCACGATCGAGGGGCTGGTGCGCGCGCTGGAAGCCGGCGAAGCCGAGTGGGGGCCGCGCACCGCCCTCAACCTGCCGGCCCTGTCCACCACGGCCGGCGAAATGGTGGCAGCGCTGGCGCGCGTCGCCGGTGACGAAGTGGCCGCGCGCGTGGACTGGGTGCCGGACCCGACCATCGCGCGCATCGTCAGCGCCTGGCCGGCCGGCATGAACGCGCGCCGCGCGGCGCGGCTGGGCCTGGCTGCCGATGCCAGCTACGACGACGTCATCCGCGACTACCTGCGTGAAAACCCGGTCACGGACCGTGTCTTGGGACACCCATAATATTTGACCGTTGTCGCGTCCAATTTGCGCGCTTCCGATTCTTTCCCGATTTGAGCTTGCAGGAGACCTTTCAATGAAGTTGCACCAACTCGTCCTCGGCCTGGGCCTGGCGCTCGGCCTGGTGGCCGGCGCCAGCGCGCAAACCACGATGCGCATCAATATTTCCGTGGCGCAGAACTCGCACCAGGGCGTCGCCATCGACACCTTCGCCCAGGAAGTGGAGAAACGCACCAATGGCCGCTACAAGATCCAGACCTTCTACAGCGGGGCGCTGGGCGGCGAGCGCGAATCAGTCGAGGCGGTGCAGCTGGGCACGCAGGAGCTGACCTTCACCTCCACCGGCCCGATCCCCAACTTCGTGCCGGAGACCAAGATCCTCGACGTGCCGTTCCTGTTCCGCGACAAGGCGCATGCGCGCGCGGTGCTGGATGGCCCGATCGGCCAGGAAATGCTGAAGAAGTTCGAACCCAAGGGCATGGTCGGCCTGGCCTGGGCCGAGAACGGCTTTCGCCACATGACCAACAGCAAGCGCGACGTGCGCACGCCCGAGGACCTGAAGGGCCTGAAGATGCGCACCATGGAAAACCCGGTGCACATCGCGGCCTACAAGGGCTTCGGCATCATCACCACGCCGATGGCCTTCCCCGAGGTCTTCACCGCCCTGCAGCAGGGCACCGTGGACGGGCAGGAGAACCCGCTGCCGGTCATCATCTCGTCCAAGTTCGAGCAGGTGCAGAAGCACCTCTCGCTCACCGGCCACGTGTATTCGCCCTGCATCTTCCTGATGAACAAGGAAGCCTTCGACAAGCTCAGCGCCGAGGACAAGCAGGCCTTCATCGAGGCCGCCCAGGAGGGCACGAAGGCCAACCGGGCGCGCGTGGACGAGGATGACGCCAAGGGCGTGGAAGACCTGCGCGCCAAGGGCATGACCGTGATCGACGACCTGGACAAGGCCAAGTTCGTCGCCGCGCTGGCCCCCGTGAACGTCCAGTTCGAGAAGGAATTCGGCAAGGACAACCTGGACCGGATTCGCAACTACAAGTAAGTCGGACCGAGACGGCCGCTCGCCGGCCATCGGCGCCCGCGCGCATCGCGTGACGGGCGCTGCGGTTCCCTTTTCGGCGCGATGAGAATCCTGATCCTCCGGCTGGAACACTGGACCAGCCGCATCGCCCTGGTGCTGGCCTGCGTGATGCTGGCCATCGCCTCGGCCCTGGGCGTGTTCCAGGTCTTCACCCGTTTCGTGCTCGAGCAGCCGGCCGAGTGGACCGAGGTGCTGATCCGCTTCTCGCTCATCTGGATGGTGTTCCTGGCCTGCCCGATCGCCTTCCGCCAGGGCTCGATGATCAGCGTCGACGCGCTCTACCGGGCCGTGCCGCCACACCTGCAGCGCGTGCTGGACCTGGTGATCTCGCTGGCGGCGCTGGCGCTGATGCTGATCATCCTGTGGTGGGGCAGTGACTACGCGCTGCGCGGTCGCGTGCAGAGCATGGCCGGGCTGGAGTCGATCTCGATGTTCTGGGCCTATATCGCCATGCCGGTCGGCTCGGTGTTCTCCATGCTGGGCATCGTCGCCCACTTCCTGGACCCACGCCACTTCGAACTGGAGACGGCGCAATGAGAGACGGCTGCACGTCCCGCGCATCAATGGCGCATGCAGCCGTCTGCAAGGAGCCCACGCCATGACCGGCGCCATGCTCGTCACCATGATCCTGGGCTTTGCGCTCAGCGTCTCGGTTGCGGTGTCGATCGGCCTGGCGGCGATCGCCGGCATGCAGGTCAGCCATGCGCCGATGCTCATTTCCGTCAAGGAGATGTTCAACGCGCTGAACAAGTTTCCGCTGGCGGCCATCCCCTTCTTCATCCTGGCCGGCAACCTGATGGAGACCGGCGGCATCTCGCGCCGGCTGGTGGACTTCGCCAAGAGCCTGGTCGGCGGCGTGCAGGGCGGCTTGCCGATGACCTGCGTGCTCACCTGCATGATCTTCGCCGCGGTCTCGGGCTCGTCGGTGGCCACCACCTTCGCCATCGGCGCGATCCTGATCCCGGCGCTGATCAAGGCCGGCTACCCCAACACCTGGGCGGCGGCGCTGCAGGCCACCAGCGCCGAGCTGGGCGTGATCGTGCCGCCCTCGATCCCGATGATCCTCTACGGCGTGGCGGCCGAGGTCTCGATCGGCGAACTGTTCATCGCCGGCTTTGGCCCCGGTGTCGTCATCGCCGGCGGCCTGATGCTGTTCATCTGGCTCTACTGCAAGTGGAAGGGCTGGGGCAAGCACGATGGCGACGGCCGCATGGGCGTGCTGGCGGCGACGCGCAAGGCCTTCTGGGCGCTGCTGATGCCGGTGGTGGTGCTGGGCGGCATCTACGGCGGCGTCTTCACGCCCACCGAGGCCGCGGCGGTCGCCGTGCTCTACGCCTTCGTCATCGGCGTCGGCATCCACCGCGAGATCGGCCTGAAGGACCTGGCCGAGGCGCTGCGCAAGTCGGTGATCTCCTCGGCGGTGATCATGTTCATCATCGCCAACGCCGGCCTGTTCGCCTTCCTCATCACCCGCGCCGGCATCCCCGAGGCCATCGGCCAGTGGCTGGCCGAGACGCTGAAATCGCCGCACTGGTTCCTGCTGGGCGTGAACGCCGCGCTGTTCCTGATCGGCATGTTCATCGAGACCAGCGCCGCCATCATCGTGCTGGGGCCGATCCTGGCGCCGGTGGCAGCGCACTTCGGCGTCGATCCGGTGCACTTCGGTCTCATCATGGTGGTCAACCTGGCGCTGGGCATGATCACCCCGCCGTTCGGCGTCAACCTGTTCGCCGTCTGCACCGTTGCCCAAGTCTCGCTGGACCGCATCATCCGCCACCTCGTGCCCTTCGTGCTGGTGATCGTCGGCTGCCTGATGGTGATCACCTACGTGCCCTGGATCTCGCTGGCGCTGCGGGACCTGGTGTACGGTGGATAGCACGTAGAATCCGCAGCTGCCAGGAGAGTGCGCGCCCGGTCCGGCGACCGGACCCGGGCCGCCGCCGAAGGCGAAGGCACGCGCCAAACGCTCAGGCAAAAGGACTGGCAAGCGTCCGGGGCAACCCGGGCGCCCACCCTGCTGGAGAGAGAGGAGCGCCGCGGCGTCGACAGCCCCTCCACCGAAGGAGCAAGCGCCGCAGTGCCGGCGTGAATCTCTCAGGTACCACGGACAGCCGGGCATGGTCACCACCCCGCGGGGTGGTGGAACGGCCCCTTGACGAAGGAGACCCAAGCATGTCCGAAGCCGAATTGCTCAAGACCCCCCTGCACGCGCTGCACGTCGAACTGGGCGCGCGCCTGGTGCCCTTTGCCGGCTACTCGATGCCGGTGCAGTACCCCAGCGGCCTGATCGCCGAGCACCGGCACACGCGCGAAGCCGCGGGCCTGTTCGACGTCTCGCACATGGGCCAGCTGGAACTGGTCGGCCCGGATGCCGCGGCCGCGCTCGAGATCCTGATGCCGGTCGACGTGCTCGGCCTGGCAGTGGACCGTCAGCGCTACGGCCTGCTGCTGTCGGACGAGGGCACCATCCTGGACGACCTGATGCTGGTGAATCGTGGCAATGACCGGCTGTTTTTGATCGTCAACGGCGCCTGCAAGCAGGCCGACATCGCCCATATCCAGGCCCGCATCGGCACGCGCTGCGAAGTGAGGCCGATGCCGGAACAGGCCCTGCTGGCGCTGCAGGGCCCGCAGGCCGTGCTGGCCCTGGAGCGCCTGGTGCCCGGCGTGCGCGCCCTGGTGTTCATGTCGGGCGGTGCGTTCGAGTGGGACGGCGCGCCACTCTACATCACCCGCAGCGGCTACACCGGCGAGGACGGCTTCGAGATCTCGCTGCCGGGCACGCGCGCGGACGCCTTCGCGCGCGCCCTGCTGGCCCAGCCCGAAGTCCGGCCGATCGGCCTGGGCGCGCGCAACTCGCTGCGCCTGGAGGCCGGCCTGTGCCTCTACGGCAACGACATCGACGCCAGCACGACCCCCATCGACGCTGGTCTGAACTGGGCCATCCAGAAGGTGCGGCGCAGCGGCGGCGCGCGCGCCGGCGGCTTCCCCGGCGCCGAGCACGTGCTGGCCCAGCTCGACGGCCGTCAGCCACTGGAGCGCCAGCGCATCGCCCTGCGGGCGCGCCAGCGCGTGCCGGTGCGCGAGCCGGCGCCGCTGCAGAACCTGGACGGCCAGACCGTCGGCCAGGTCACCAGCGGCCTGCTCAGTCCGACGCTGGACCAGCCGATCGCGCTGGGCTACGTGCGCCCGGGCGATGCCGTTGTCGGCACCGAGCTGTTCGCCATGGTGCGCGGCAAGCCGGTACCGATGGAAGTGGTCGCCACGCCGTTCGTGCCGACCCGCTACCACCGCGGCTGAGGCGCCGCCAGGCATCCGATCGACCCAGTTTTCTTACTCTCTTTTCAGGAGCAGGCATGAGTCTCAAATACACCGAGGACCACGAGTGGGTCCGCCTCGAGGGCGACGTCGCCACCGTCGGCATCACCGAGCACGCGCAGGACGCCCTGGGAGACGTCGTGTTCGTCGACCTGCCCGAGGTCGGCACCCAGCTGATGCAGAAGGACACGGCCGGCGTGGTCGAGAGCGTCAAGGCCGCGGCCGACATCTACGCCCCCGTGAGCGGCGAAGTCATCGAGGCCAACCAGGCCCTGGTGGACGACCCGAGCCTGGCCAACAGCGACCCCCTGGGCGCGGGCTGGTTCTTCAAGCTCAGGCTGGCCGATCCGGGCCAGTTCGACGCCCTGATGGACGAGGTCGCCTACACCGCCTTCACCCAGGGCTGACGCGCGCGGCGAGCCGCCGCACGCCAGCAGCCCCCGAGCCGCGGCTCGCGCAGGCAAGGCTGCGTGGGCTGCCCCGTTCCGATCATCCGTCTGCCCCGACACCCCCGTCCCCATGAGCCGCCCCACCCTGTCCGAACTCGAAAACCCGGGCGAATTCGTCGCCCGCCACATCGGCCTGTCGCCGCAGGACGAGCAGCGCATGCTGGCCGTCGTCGGCGTGCCCTCGCGCCGCGCCCTGGTCGACTCCATCGTGCCGCGCAGCATTGCGCGCGACACGCCGATGGCCCTGCCACCGGCGGTCGGCGAAGCCGAGGCCCTGGCCGAGCTGAAGGCGATCGCCAGCCGCAACCGGCACCAGATGAAGAGCTTCATCGGTCAGGGCTACCATGGCACCCACACGCCGGGCGTGATCCTGCGCAACGTGCTGGAGAACCCGGCCTGGTACACCGCCTACACGCCCTACCAGGCCGAGATCAGCCAGGGCCGCCTGGAAGCCCTGGTGAACTTCCAGACCATGGTGATGGACCTGACGGGCATGGACATCGCCAACGCCTCCATGCTCGACGAGGCCACCGCCTGCGCCGAGGCCATGACGCTAGCGCGGCGCGCGGTGCGGGCCAAGGGCAACACCCTGGTGGTGTTCCATGACATCCACCCGCAGTCGATCGAGGTGCTGCGCACGCGCGCGGCACCGATGGGTCTCACGGTGCGCGTGGCGACCTCGGCCGGCGACTGGCACACGGCCCTCTCGGGCGACGACTATTTCGCCGCGCTGATGCAGTACCCCGCGAGTTCGGGCTGGGTCATGGACTGGAGCGCCGAGATCGAAAGAATCCACGCCAGGGGCGCGGCCGCAATCGTCGCGGCCGACCTGCTTGCGCTCACGCTGCTGAAGTCGCCCGGCGAGATGGGTGCCGACATCGTCGTCGGCACCACGCAGCGTTTCGGCATGCCCATGGGCGCGGGCGGACCGCACGCCGCCTACATGGCCTGCAAGGACGCGTACAAGCGCTCGCTGCCGGGCCGCCTGGTCGGCGTTAGTGTGGACGCGCACGGCGAACCGGCCTATCGCCTGGCGCTGCAGACCCGCGAGCAGCACATCCGCCGCGAGAAGGCCACCAGCAACATCTGTACCGCGCAGGTGCTGCCCGCCGTCGTCGCCAGCATGTACGCCGTCTACCACGGACCACACGGCCTGGCGCGCATCGCGCGGCGCGTGGCACGGCTCACGGCCGTCCTGGTCGCGGGCCTGAAGCAGATGGGCCTAGCGCTGGTCAACCAGAGCGCCTTCGACACCTTGGTCGTCGGCATGGAGTCACGCGAAGCCGCGCAGGCGGTACTCGCGCACGCGCTCACCGCCGGCGCCAACCTGCGCGACTACGGCGACGCGCGCATTGGCGTGTCGCTGGATGAGACCACGGTTCGCGCCGACCTGGCGCTGCTGTGGCAGGCCTTCGCGCCGGGAGCGGCCCAGCCCGACGTCGATGCGCTGCAGGACGCGCCGAGCCTGATCCCGGCCGAACTGGCGCGCACCAGCCGCTTCCTGACGCACCCGGTGTTCAACACCCACCACAGCGAGACGGCGATGCTGCGCTACATCCGCCAGCTGTCGGACAAGGACCTGGCGCTGGACCGCTGCATGATCCCGCTCGGCTCCTGCACCATGAAGCTCAACGCCAGCAGCGAGATGCTGCCCATCACCTGGCCCGAGTTCACGCAGGTGCACCCGTTCGCCCCGGCGGATCAGCTCGAGGGCTATCGCATCCTGGACCAGCAGCTGTGCGCCTGGCTGGCCACCATCACCGGCTACGCCGGCGTCAGCCTGCAGCCCAACGCCGGCAGCCAGGGCGAATACGCGGGCCTGCTTGCGATCCGCGCCTGGCATGCGGCCAATGGCCAGCCCCAGCGCGACGTCTGCCTGATCCCCGCCAGCGCGCACGGCACCAACCCGGCCAGCGCCATGATGGTGGGCCTGAAGGTGGTGGTCACCGCCACCGACGCCCAGGGCAACGTCGACATGGCCGACTTCCAGGCCAAGTGCGAGCAGTACAGCGAGCAGCTGGCCTGCGTGATGATCACCTACCCGAGCACGCACGGCGTGTTCGAGACCGAGGTCAAGGCGCTGTGCGCGCTGGTGCACCAGCACGGCGGTCGCGTCTACCTCGATGGCGCCAACCTGAACGCCATGGTCGGCCTGGCGGCGCCGGGCGCGTTCGGTGCCGACGTCAGCCACCTGAACCTGCACAAGACCTTCTGCATCCCGCACGGCGGCGGCGGCCCGGGCGTGGGGCCGGTGTGCGTGGTGGAAGACCTGGTGCCCTTCCTGCCCGGCCACGCCACCGCGGGCCTGACCGGGAGCGCAGCAGGGAGCGTGGGGGCCGTCAGCGCAGCGCGATCCGCCGCCGGGCCGTCCCAAGGCGGATCAGCCTCCGAGGGGCTGAGGGCTGCGGCTCACGACTTGCCAGCGCAAGTCGGGACAGCCCGAAGAGGAGCCGACTCTGGCGGCTCCGCGGCCTGCAAGGCCAGCGCACCATGCGCAGCAGGGAGCGTGGGGGCCGTCAGTGCCGCCCCCCTGGGCAATGCCGCGGTGCTGCCGATCTCGTGGATGTACATCCGCATGATGGGCGCCGACGGACTGACGCACG
>CAYRHV010000057.1:0-11228 GCA_964424045.1 uncultured Ottowia sp.
GCGCATCGCCGCCGAGCACGGGGTGCGGCTGGCCTGGCCCGACGGTTCTTAGGGCGACGCTGAACCAGTCCCTCGCGCGCTGCGCATCCCTGCCTGCGGCGGTCTGCGGCGTTGCAAATGCTCGCAATAGCTGCGGCTATTGCTGCGCTTCGCGCCTTGCATCCCATCCCCATGCAGGGCGCGCCGCATCACGGGGACTTGTCAGCGTCGCCCGAGGCAGACCGGGCCGCTGTCGATCGCGCTGCGCGGGGTACACGGCAGCCGGTCGTGTCGCTATACTGGCCGCCGGAATGAATCGGATGGCCCGAGCCCGGTACGCGGCTCGAATGGAGAGACAGACCTTGTCCCACGTACCGTCCACGCAGGCCTCGTCGCAGAAGAACAAGATCGTCTCGGCCGCCGACGCGGTGGCCCTGATTCGTGACGGTGATACGGTGGCCACCGGCGGTTTCGTCGGCATCGGCTTCCCCGAGGCGCTGGCGATCGCCCTGGAGCAGCGCTTTACCGGCAGCGACGGCAGTCCACGCGACCTGACGCTGGTGTTTGCCGCCGGCCAGGGCGACGGCGGCGAGCGCGGCCTGAACCACCTCGGCCACGACGGCCTGGTACGGCGCGTCATCGGCGGCCACTGGGGCCTGGTGCCGCGCCTGCAGCAGCTGGCGGTGGCGAACCGGATCGAAGGCTACAACCTGCCGCAGGGCGTGATCAGCCAGCTTTATCGCGATATCGCCGCCGGCAAGCCGGGGCTGATCACCACCGTCGGCCTGGACACCTTCGTCGATCCGCGCCATGGCGGCGGTCGCATCAACGACATCACCACCGAGGAACTGGTGCGCGTGATGGAACTGGACGGCCAGGAGTATCTCTTCTACAAGGCCTTTCCGCTGCACGTCGGCCTGATCCGCGGCACCACCGCCGACGAGGACGGCAACATCACGATGGAGCGTGAGGCCCTGACGCTGGAGTCGCTGGCGATCGCCACCGCGGTGCGCAACAGCGGCGGCATCGTGATCGTGCAGGTCGAGCGCCTGGCCGCGCGCAACAGTCTGAATCCGCGCGCCGTCAAGATTCCGGGGGTGCTGGTGGACTGCGTGGTGCTGGCCGAGCCCGAGCACCACTGGCAGACCTTCGCCGAGCCTTACAGCCCGGCCTTTGCCGGCGAAATCCGGGTGCCCACGGGCACCACCCGGCCCATGGCGCTGAACGAGCGCAAGATCATCGCCCGCCGCGCCGCGCTGGAGCTGCAGGCCAACGCCGTCGTCAACCTGGGCATCGGCATGCCCGAAGGGGTGGCCGCGGTCGCCAACGAGGAGAAGATCGACGACCTGCTGACGCTGACCGCCGAGCCCGGCGTGGTCGGCGGGGTGCCGGCCGGCGGCCTCAACTTCGGTGCCGCGGTCAACGCCCAGGCCATCATTGACCAGCCCTATCAGTTCGACTTCTATGACGGCGGCGGACTGGACCTGGCCTTTCTTGGCCTGGCCCAGGCCGACGCGCAGGGCAACATCAACGTCAGTCGCTTCGGCCCGCGGCTGGCGGGCGCCGGCGGCTTCATCAACATCAGCCAGAACGCCCGCAAGGTGGTGTTCACCGGCACCTTCCGCGCCGGCCGCATGCAGCTGGCGCTGGAGCAGGGGCGGTTGTGCATCCGCGAGGACGCGGGTGCGCAGAAGTTCGTGCAGCAGGTCGAGCAGCGCACCTTCAGCGGCCCGCGCGCGGCGGCACGCGGCCAGCCGGTGCTCTACGTCACCGAGCGCTGCGTGTTCCGGCTCGGCCCCGAGGGACTGGAGCTGACCGAGATCGCCCCCGGCGTCGATCTCGAGCGCGACATCCTGACGCACATGGCGTTCCGGCCCCGGATGTCGCAGCCGCCGCGCCTCATGGACGCGCGCATCTTCTGCCCTGAACCGATGGAGCTGCGCGAGCAGCTGCTGGCGCTGCCGCTGGCCCAGCGCTTCAGCTACGACGCCGAGCGCAACCGTTTCTTCGTCAACTTCGAGGGCCTGACCGTGCGCCGCCTGGACGAGGTGGAACAGATCCGCGAGCTGGTGGCCGGGCACCTGGCGCCACTGGGCCGGCGCGTGCCGGCGATCGTCAACTACGACAATTTCACCCTGTTGCCGGACGTGTTCGACGCCTACGTGGCGATGGTCAACGGGCTGGTGGAGCGCTTCTACACCGGCGTCACGCGCTACACCACCAGCAGCTTCCTGCGCGCCAAGCTGGGCGACGCGCTGGAGAGCCGCGACGCCGCGCCGTACATCTTCGAGAGTCAGGAGCAGGCCAGCCAGCAGCTGGCGCGGCTGGACGACGGCGCCTCCTGAGCGGCGCGGCGGGAACGGGCCGGCTGGCGCTCAGCCGCCCAGGTAGGCCTTGCGCACGGCGTCGTTCTTGAGCAGGTTGGCGCCCGTGTCTTCCAGCACCAGGCGGCCGTTTTCCAGCACGTAGCCGCGATCGGCGATCTGCAACGCTCCATCCGACAGCGCGCCAGCGCGCTCGCGCAGGTCCATGTGGTCGAGCCAGTGCAGGGCGTGTTCGAGCGCCTTCTTCTCGCTGTCGCGGCAGGCGCACGTTCTGGGAGGTGTGCACCACGCCGTGGCGTGCCACCACGCGACTACCCAGGTCGGCGATCTCGTGCGCTGCACCACCGACATCGACACCGACCTGACGCGCATCGCTGCCGAGCATGGGGTGCGGCTGGCCTGGCCGCCTGAGGTGCGCTGATGCGCCTGCTGGTGCTGCCGACAGCGGACGCATCGAACCGCTGTTTCAACGACCCTGTTCCGGGCTGTTCTGCGCTTCTCGTTCCAGATCCCGCAGCAAGGTGCTCAGCACCGCTTCTTCGTGCAGCGCGGTGCCGGCGGCCTGGATCTGATCGGCAAGCTGCGCGTCCCAGCATGCCGGCACGGGGTCGCCCTTGAGCGGTGGGCCGGCGGCGGGTCGGTAGTCGCAAGCCGCGTAGTGCCAGGGTGTGCCGCCGTAGCGCTGGAAAAAGAAGTTGGCGATGGCCAGGCCGCCCCAGTCGAAGTCGCCGTGGTAGCGAAAATCGGCGCCGGCGGCGGCAAGCTGGTCGAGCAGGGTGCGCGGAGCAGCGGAAAGCTGGCCGTCCAGGCTGACCATGGGCGGGCAGCGCGGGCCGAGGGCGTCGGCGGCGGCCGCCAGCACTTCCGGGTTTTCGCAGACGAAGACGCGCTGCCCGGACCGCCAGGGCGGCGGCGCGCGGCTGAGCTGGCGCAGCGACAGGTGCAGGGGCTCGCCGGCGCAGCCGGCGGCTTGCACGAGGCGCGCCGTGAGGCTTTCGCCCGCGGCGGCCAGGTTGAGGACGGCGACGGGCTTGGCCAGTTCGTTGACCAGCACGCCCTGGCTGGCCCAGAGCTCGCGGGCCCGGGTTTCGCGCGCGCGTTGGCCTGAGTCGTCGCTGGCCAGCGCGTGCAGCACCAGGGTGGCGACCGGGCGGCCGCGGTCAAGCGCGTGCGCGTCACCCAGGGTGTCGGCGGCCAGGCGGGCCAGTGCCACGCCGGGGGCGGGCAAGCGCGTGAGCACGCGCTCGGCCTGGGCGATGAGCTGGCGCGCGTTGGCGGCCTGGCCTGCTGCCAGGCGCTTGAGCAGGCCTTGCGACTGCGGCTGGCCCAGGACGGCCGTCAGTCGCGGGTGGCTGGCTTGCGCCACCGCGTCGGCCCAGGCGCGCTGGCGGGCGGCGCGCGCCGCCTCGGTGTCGGTGATGGGGCCGTCCAGCGCTTCCAGCGCGGCGCGCAGGTCCCGGGCGATGCCGGCGTCGTGCAGGGCGGCGTCCAGCGCGGCGTGCGACAGACGCATGGAGGCGCGCGGCCCGTGGCCGCGTCCGAGCAGGCCGGCGAGCGCTTCGGCTTCGGCGGGTGCGAGCTGGCCCAGGGTGAAGACGTCTTCGGGCGGCTGCAGCGCCCGGTAGCGCTTGCGCAGGCGCTGGCGCAGGGCGGCAAGCTGCGCGCTGCCGAGCACGCGCGCCAGGCGTTCGCGATCAAGCATCGCCAGGTGCCTGCGGCAGGGCGGCCGGCGTGGCCGCGGGTTCGCGCACGCGGCCGTTCCAGCGCCAGCGCGAGACGAACACCGCGTCAATGCCGGCGCGGCGCACCAGGTGGCAGATGGAGACCCCGGGCAACTCGGCGTAGCAGGCCCATTCGCGCTCGCTGGTCATGACAAAGTCCAGGTCGAACGCGCGGATCAGCGCCATGCAGTGCGCGCGGGCGGCGTCGTCGATGCCCGCGAAGGCCTCGTCCAGCAGCACCAGGCGCGGCGCGAAGGCGGCGGCGCTCTCGTAGTGGCTGGCGGCGGCGGCAAACAGCGGCACGGTGAGGCCCAGCGCCCGCTCGCCGCTGGAGGCCGGACCGGCCAGCGGCTTCCACTGGCCGTCCTGCCAGCGGCGCACGCGAAAACGGTGCCAGGCGCGGTAGTCGAGCGCGCTGGCGAGCTGGTCGATGCGCGCGGCGGCCGCATCCTGCTGGCGTTCGGCTTCGATGCGCTGCTGCAGGAAGGCGCCCACCGCGCCGCGCTCGGCGGGCGACCAGACGTCGCTGGTCTTGTCGAGCAGCAGCCGGCGCACTTCGGCCAGGCGCGTGGGCGTGCCGTCGTCGTCCGGCAGCGGCTCCCAGTCGAGCCGGAACTTGACGCCGGTCGAGGTGGGGTGCTGCGCCAGCTCGGCGTTGATGGCCTGGACGTGCCTGCTGGCGGCCTGCATCAGGCCCTGCAACTGCGCAGCGATTTCGGCCTGCAGGTGGTTTTCCAGGATCTCGGTTTCGCGCGCGGTCAGGAGGCGCCGGCGTTCGCCGACCTCGCGCTCCAGCAGGGCCTGCAGCGCGTCCGGCGCTTCCTCGCGCTGGTTGAAGCGGACGCGCACGACGAAGCCGTGCTCGCCGGGGTCGCCATGGCAGTCGATGCCGCGCGCCGAGAACGCGCGCTGCAGTTCGGAAAACTCGGTGCCCAGGCGACTTTGCGCGCGCTGCCAGGCTTCGTCGCCGGCGTCGATTTCGCGCAGTGCGGCTTCGGCGCCGCGCGCGGTGTTCAGGGCGGCTTCGTTGCTCCAGCGCGCGGCGAGGTCGGGGATGGCGAGCGCCGGCACCGCCGCGCGCAGCAGGTCGGTGGCGGCAAAGGCCTGGAAGGTCGCGGCGGCGGCGCCGCGGCGCGCCTGTTCGTCCACCAGCTGCTGCTCGGTGCCTTGCACCGCCTGCTCGGCCCCGCCCAGCGTCTTGTTGGCGGCTCCTTCGCGGGCGCGCGCGGTCCTGAGCTCATGCTCAAGTCGCTCGTGTTCGCGCTGGGCGGCGCTCAGGCGCGCCATGACTTCCTGGACGCTGGCGCCGATGCTGCGCGCGAGCTCGGCGTGGCGGGCGCACGCTGCCTCGGCCTGCTGGCGCGCACTGGCGGCGCGCGCGGCGGCCTGCTGCGCGTCGGCGTGCGCGACGTCGGTGCGCTCGGCCTGCGTGGCCAGCTCGGCCAGCGCCCGCGCGTGCTCGCGCAGGGCGCTGTCGGCCGCCTGGATGGCGAGGCGGTATTCGGCGAGTGCCTGCGCGACTTGCGCCAGCGCCTCGCGCTCGGCGGGCAGGCACAGGTCTTCGGCGTCGTGGGTGAGTGCGCCGCGCGCGCGCTCGAGGGCCTGGCGGGCCTGCGCCAGCCGTGCTTCGGCTTCCCCCAGTTGCTCGCGCGCGGTGGCGGCGCGGCGTTCGGCGGCGGCCTGTCCGGCGTGCGCGCTGCGCAGCGCGTCGGCACGGGGCAGTTGCAGTTGCAATTGGCGCAGGGCCTCGCGCTGCGCGGCCAGCGCCTGCTCGGCCGCCGCGAGGTGCGCGTCTCGCTCGTGCAAACGCGCGATTTCCTCGGCGATCGCCTGCAGGCGGCTTTGCCGCGCCGCTTCGCGCGCGGCAAAGCCGATGTATTCGGCGCTCGGCTTGCGCCACGCGCCTTGCACCGAGCCGATGCGCCAGCGGCCGTCGCTGGCGATCCAGGCCTCGGCCGCCGCCGGGCCATCGGCCGCGTCCGCGTCCACCAGCGCGATGGCGGCGAGAATGGCGTGCACGGTGCCGGTACCGACCACTGCGCCGTCGCGGGCGTTCGACCGGGCATCGAAGCGCAGCACCTCCGACAGGTTGTGCGGCTCAGCGGAGCGCGCGACCAGCCAGGCGTCTTGCGTGTCGGCGTCCAGCAGCGCGCCCTCGGGCGTGACCCAGGCGTCGAGCAGGCCGCTGGCTTGCAGCGCGGCCTCGATGCCGGCGCGGCGGGCGGCGTCCACGCCGTCGGCAAAATCCAGCAATTGCCACAGCGGCGCGCCGGGCTGCGCGCTGCGGTCGGCACCGCGCGTGGCCGGTGGCGGCGGCGTGGGCTGGCGGCCCTGCTGCAGGCGGCCCTGTTCTGCCAGCAACGGCTCGCGTTCGGCTTCGATGCGCTGGCGCTGCTGGCGCAACTCCGCAGCCTGGTTGGCGTGGCGCTCACGTTCAGTCTCGGCCAGGGCGCGCCAGCGCGCCGCCAGTGGCGAGGCGCCGTCCAGGCTGTGCACCCAGTCCGCCAGCGCCTCCTCGGCGTCGGGCCAGTCGGCGGCGCGGCCGGTGCCCAGCGCCTGCACGAGGTGCGCGGCAAAGCCGGCCCAGGCCGCGACGTGCGCCTGCGCGGCGTGCTGGCGCGTGCGTTCGGCGTCGGCCAGGCTGGCGGCGGCGGCTTCGCTCTCGACCTGGCGTGCGTCGCGCTCGTGCTGGGCGGCGTGCTGCGCCTGCGTGGCCTGATCGACGGCCGCGAGGGCGCGACCGATCTGGGCGATCTGGTCGCCACGGCGCGCGGCCAGGGCGGTCTGCGCCGCGCCGATCTGGCGCTGGCGTTCGGCGGGCAGGCGCGCCAGCGTGTCGGGCTCCGGTGCCTGGCCCCAGCTCTGTTGGTGCGCCGCGGCAATGCCCGCGCCTGCGGCCTGTTCGGCCGCTTGTTGCAGCGTCTGGGCAAACCGCTGGCGCGATGCCGCGCTGGCTTCTTCGCGCCGCGCCCGATGCGCCTGCTCGTCGGCCTGGCGGTGGCGGGCCTTGGCCGCATCGGCCTGTGCATCGCGCGCGGCGCGCTCGGCGGCTGCGGCGTCGGTCTGGCTGCGCTGCAGTTCGTGGGCGCTGCGCATTTCGGGGCTGGCTTGCAGCACGTCGATCTGGCTGGCGACCTCGCCCTGGCGCGTTTCGGTTGCCGCCAGGTGCTGCTGGCAGCGTTCCAGCGCCGTCTGCGCCGCTGTGTGCTGCTCGCGTGCCTCGCGCGCCGCGCTGCTGGCGTTGTCGACGGCGGTTTGCGCGCGGCGCAGCACGCCGGCGCTGCGCCGCGCCAGGATCTGCGCGTAGCGGCCGTGGCTCTGGTTGAAGCGCGCCAGCGCCTGCTGCATGGCTTCGAGCTCGTGCAGTTCGTCGCGGTTTTCGTCCAGCCGGTTCATGGCCTCGGCCACGTCTTCGAGCACGCCGCGCTCCAGCGGCGCCAGCGCCTGCGTGAGCGCGCGCGAGAGGTTGGCCTCGTTGGGCTGCTTGGAAAGCTGCGGCTGGCGCAACTGGATCAGGGTGTCCATGAGCGCGCGGTAGCGCGCCTCGCCCAGCCCGAACAGGCGCTCGTCCACGCGGCGGCGATACTCGCGCGCCGTGGTGAAGACGTTGGCGCTGCCGATGGCTTCGGCCAGGCGCTCGCGCGTGGCGACGACCCGGTCCGCGTCGACCAGCCGCAGGCCTTCGCCGATGCGTGCCTCGCTCGCGAAGAACCACGCATCGACGCTGCCGCGCCCGGCGGTGGCGCGCAAGCCCGCGCCGAGCGTCAGGAACTGCGCCTGGCCGTCTTCGTCCACGCGGCCGAACTCGATCCAGGCGTAGCCGCTGCGCCGATCGCTGCGTCCGCCCATGAGCAGGTTCCACTCCATGCGCTTCCTGGGGTCGGCATCGGGCTCGACGCGCGCCGGCGACAGGCTGGCGTCGAGCAGGAACGGCAGCGTGAGCGACAGCACCTTGGACTTGCCGGTGCCGTTGTTGCCGCGCAGCATGAGGTGGCCGTCCTCGAACCAGAACTCCTCGACGTCGTAATGGTAGAGCTCGACCAGGCCCAGGCGCAGCGGCTGCCAGCGCGTCCTGGCGGGTTGCGGCAGCGGCGCGCTCACAGCAGCTCGCCCTGGGCCCTGATCTGCGCCTCGCCCAGGCGGAAGCGGCACACCGCGGGCAGCGGGCGCAGCGTCTGCGCCTCGCACGCCACCAGGCGCAGCGCGACCAGGCGCGCGATGGCGCTGCGCGCCAGTTCGCGCTCGGCGCCCGGCTCCTGCGTGGCCTGGCGCCAGTATTTGCGGTGCTGCGCCGCAGCCGCGCGCAGGAAGGCCTCGGCTTCGGCCAGCGGCAGGGGCGCCGTTTGCCCGCCGCGCAGGCGTTCGGCCAGCAGGTCGGCGAGCAGCAGCGTCGCGTGCGCGTCGGTGCCTTGCTGCGGCAGCGCCACGTCGCTGAGTTCGCCGCGCTCGTCCACCAGCGCACTGCCCTCGGCGCGGTGTTCGGCCACGAGGCCCGTGGCTTCGGCCAGGCGCCGGCCCATGGGGCCGCGCTGGCTGCTGAAGTAGTCGCGCTCGTCGGCCGTCAGGTCGTGCAGGTGAACGATCGGGTCGTCCAGCAGGCGGCGCGCCAGCCGATGGCGCAGCGCCGCGCGGCGGGCTTCTTCGCCCTCGGCGGGGGGGTTGGCGCCGAGCGCCGCCAGACGCGCCTCGGTGGTCGCCGCCGCCGTCAGCATCGACGGCCCGCGCTGGCTCGCCAGCAAGTCGGCGAGCACCGGGCGCCGGATGTCGTACAGCGCGTCGCCGGTCTGCTGGACGTAGGCCGCCTCGTCGCCCGCCACGCGCGCCAGCACGCCCAGCTCCAGCAGCATGCGGCACACGGCGACCAGGTCGCGGCGCTGGCTCTGGCGGTCGAGCGTGAACTCGAAGCCCGCCGCGACCAGCGCGTCGTCCAGCGCCTCGGCCATCAGCGCTTCGCCCAGGCGCGCGAGGGTGATCTGCAGGTCTTCGCGCTCGAGCACGGCCAGCGCCAGGCACAGCAGCACGTAGCGTTCGCGGTTGAACTCCGGAGCGCCGCGCGTGGCGTCCAGCGTGTCGGCGGGCCGCTTGGCCAGGCGCGCGTGGCCGCGCTCGACGTATAGCGTCCAGCCGCATTCGCGCGCGAACCAGCTGCGCAGCGCGTCGGCATGCGCGCGCACCAGCGCGAACGCGGGGTCGCCGGCGCTCATGAGGGGGCGCATGAGCAGCGCGCGGCGGGCGCGTTGCTGCTGCTCGTCGAGCTCGCTTGCGCGGGCGTCCAGGACGGCGCCGAGGGCAGCTTCAGGCATGTCCGGGCTCCGCGGTGAACGGCACGCCGCTGGCGGGATCGGCCGCGCGGACGTGGATCCAGTGATCCGGACCCGAGAAAGCGCCGTCTTCGGTCGGGATGGTGACGCTGGGTGCGCCCTGGATCGGCACCAGCGTCAGCAACAGGCTGCCGTCGCTGGTGTAGCGCTCGATGGGCTCACCCGGTGCTTGCATCGCCGCCAGCGCTTCGCCCAGCAGGTTCAGGAACAACTGGAAGGCGGGGCGATCAAGCTGCCCGAGGTCGGACAGGCGCGTCATCGCGCCGGTGATGAGGCGCTCGCGTGCGGCCAGTGTCTGCGCCTGTTCGGCGGCGATCTGTTCGGCGAGAAAGGCCTTCTCGCGCGAACGATCCTGCACGCGCTGCGGGCCGCCGGCGCTCGGCAGGCGGCCGCGCTCACGCAGCGTCGGCTCGATCACGATGGCCGGTGCTTCGGCCCAGGGCGTGGCCGCCGGCACCTCGCCTTCCGCCAGCAGCGCCAGATGGCGCGCCGGCGCCAGGCCGAAGGCGGCGCGCCACAGGCGATGCGCCTGCGCTTCGCTGGTGGTGTCTGCAAACCAGCGCGCCAGCGTGCGGTAGTCTGCGGCGCGGTCGCTGCGGCCGGCGCGGCGCTCGTTGACGCGCGCAATCGCCAGCAGCAGGCGCGGGATGGCGGCGCGCGCCTGGGCGCGCAGGCGCTGTGCTTGCGACGGGTCGTGCGCGCCGCCGATGAACCAGCCGCGCAGGCCGGCCCAGCGTTCCTGCCAGGCCGCCAGCGCCTGCGCGGCGGCGGGCAACTGCATCTCGGCCTCCGGCGCGGCGTCGCGCGCTTCGCGCCGGGCCGCCGCCTGCAGCAGGGCATCGGCCGGCTCCAGCGCCGTCAGCGTGGCGGCAATGCGGCCAGAGGCAGCCACCAGGTCGCCGATGAAGCGCTGCAGGTAGTCGATCAGCCGGTCCTTGTAGGCCATCACCGTGGTCGCGTCGGCGGCCTGCAGCTCCACCGTGCGCGCCAGGCCGGCCATGAAGTCCTCGGCGTTGCCTGCGAGTCCCTCGAACACGTGCACCAGCTCACGCAGCGCTTGGTGCACGCGCGCCTCGTCCAGCGGCGCCTCGGCGGCCAGGCGGGCGAGCGCGGCCAGTTGCGTCTGGAGGTCTTCCAGTGCCACGGTCTGCAGCGCCGCGCGCCGCTCCAGCGCCGCTGCATAGGCCGCCAGGCCGCTCTCCACCGCCTCGCCGGCACGGGTGAGCTGGTAGAGAAAGCGCGCGCGGTTGAAGTCCTCAATCGTCGTCACGCGCGCCGTATCGGCCTGCGCGCCCAGGTTGCCCCATTCCACCAACTGGCGCAGCATGCGGTCGACCTCCTCGGGTGGCGGCCGCTGCCCGCCGGGCCATGCCGCTTCCACGCGTACCTCGTCGGCGCGCAGGTTCAGTCGGAACTGGCGCTTGGCCGTGGCAAAGACATCGAGCACGGCGCGGTAGTCGGCGGCGCGCTCGGCGCTCACATGACGAAAGAGTTCGGCGGTTGGGAAATTCATGGCTCGCCTCGGAGGGTAGCCGAACTCTGCGGCCGCGCCCGCAGGCCGGCACTCGGATTGACGTTGCGCCGCGATCGCGGCCGGCTACCGTGTTGCACTGCCCCCACCAGCGCTGCGGGGGCACACAAAAATCCAGGGTTCTTTCTGGCCGTTCTTCTGCGTCCTCTGCGCAAGCTCTGCGACCTCTGCGCATGGATGTCCGGCTGTTCAGCGACGTGCCGCCGTCCTCACCCGCCCAGGTAGGCCTTGCGCACGGCGTCGTTCTTGAGCAGGTTGGTGCCGGTGTCTTCCAGCACCAGGTGGCCGTTTTCCAGGACGTAGCCGCGGTCGGCGATCTGCAGCGCCTTGTTGGCGTTCTGCTCGACCAGGA